>CAVKTW010000032.1:0-9682 GCA_963659085.1 Candidatus Methanomethylophilaceae archaeon
CGAGCGGCGCACGACGCTCGCCGAGCGCCTGCGCCCGGCCGTGGCGTGAGAGCGGATGCGCCTATGGGCGCGTGAGGCGGACGCGCAAACGGTCGAGCGCGGGCCACTCTGCGTTGTGAGACACGCGCCAGGCGCGGCGCGTCAGGTCGGTGGCGATTTTCAGCCGTTCGGATTCAGAGAGGTTGAGCGCCCAGGCGTCGTCGTTCGGCTCCTCGCCGTTGCGGATGACTCGAATCGTCTTATTCATTTTCGCAAGCCCTCCAGTATCTCCGCATCCGCCAGGTCTTTCGTCCGGCCGGACGAACGCTTGTTCGCGATCAGGTCGTCGACGGAGATGACGCGGACGGGAACGCCGTCGATTTGGCGCGAGACCGAGCGGACGACGGCATCCGAATAGCGAACGCCGTCAATCTTCGTGATGACGTCGATTCGGCAGGGGGCGACGCCGATCTGGAAGACGACGCCCTCCTGTTCAAAGTCCTGCGGGCTGATGCCGGACATTGGCGCACCGAAGGCCGCCAAGGCGCGGCAGACCCTGCGCGCGTTCGCGGCGTCCGCGAGAATCCAGATGTCAAGGTCGACCGTCGTCCGGACATAGCCATACAGGTTGACCGCCCATCCGCCGACAAGCAGATAGTCGACCTCTGCCGCATTGAGGCATTTGAGCATGTCGATGTAGTCGGGGTTCATGCTCCTATTATACCAAAAGCCCCATCGGCCGTGTGCGGGGAAAGGAAGGCGTCCTATCCTGCTCCTCACGCCAGTTTTCTAATCTTCACGAAGCCTTGATTTTAGCGGTGAATTTTAGGATAATACTCTGAATGGCTGAAAAAAAGAGAATTGTCCTTTTGGGGGCGACGGGATCGATCGGCCGCAGCGCCTCGTGTGTCATTCGCGAGCACGCGGACGCGTTCCGTGTCGTCGCCGTCGCCGCCCGCCAGTCGCGTGAGGCGTGCGACGCGCTCGCCCGCGAGTTTGGCTGCCAGGCGTATGTGGGCGAGGAGGCCGCGCTTCAGGCCGTTCAGGAGAACGAGGCCGACGTCTGCCTCGTGGCGACGGTCGGCTTGAGCGGCCTCAAACCCACGCTCGCCGCCATCGAGAAGGGCATGGACATCGCCCTCGCCACCAAGGAAGTCCTCGTCATGGCCGGCGAGCTCGTCATGCGCCGCGCCCGCGAGCGGGGCGTCCGCTTCCTCCCCGTCGACAGCGAGCATTCCGCCATTTTCCAGTGCCTCGCGGGCGCGTCCCCCTCGGAGGTCGACCGCCTCGTTCTCACGGCCTCGGGCGGGCCGTTCCTCGACAAGCCCGACGACCTCTCCTCGGTCACGGTGGCGGAGGCTCTCAACCATCCGCGCTGGAAGATGGGCCCCAAAGTGACGATTGACTCGGCGACGATGATGAACAAGGGCTTCGAGCTCATCGAGGCGAAATGGCTCTTCGGCGTTCCCGAAGACCGCATCGACATCGTCGTCCACCCGGAGTCCATCGTCCACTCGCTCGTCACGTTCGTCGACGGCGCGACGCTGGCGCAGCTCTCCGTCCCCGACATGCGCGTCGCGATTCAATACGCCCTCACGTCACCTAAGCGGCTTCCCAGCCCGCGCGCGACGCTCGACTTGGCGAAGACGGCCGCCCTCACCTTCCGCGCCCCCGACGACACGCGCTTCCCGGCGCTCCGCCTTGTCAAGGACGCGCTCGCCAAGGGCGGCACCGCCCCCGCCATTCTCGCGGCGGCCGACGAATGGGCGGTGGACGCATTCCTCGCGCGGCGCATTCCTTTTGTGGGCATCGCCGCAAGCGTCGAAAAAGCCCTTGAACACGTCCCGTGCCGACCTCTTGAGACGGCGGACGATGTTTTCGCGGCCGCTCAAGAAACAACAACCTACCTCTCCTCCTTGTAAGAATGTCCATTCTCGTCACGTTTCTTTACATCGTCCTGTGCGTTCTTCTGTTCGCGCTGGCCATTCTCGTCCATGAGTTCGGCCACTTCATCGTCGCCCTCAAACTGGGCTTGAGGGTGGAGGCGTTCTCCATCGGCTTCGGGCCCGTCCTCTGGAAGAAGACCGTCAACGGCGTCGAGTATCGGTTGAGTTCCATCCCGCTGGGCGGCTACGTCTCCATCCCCGATGTCGACCCCGAGGGGACGAAGGCGTTGGAGGGCGTCTCGAAGGAAACCGCCCACGCCCCGCGCGCGCGAATCCCCGCGTGGAAGGAGCTTCTCGTCGCCGTGGCGGGCCCTTTCATGAACATCGTCCTCGCCCTCGTTTTGGCCGTCATCCTGTCGCTCTGCCCGTCGGCGAAGTTCGGCGAGCTCCCGTCCTTGGTCGGGGGCGTCATCCCGAACGGCCCGGCCGACAAGGCGGGGCTTCGGGCGGGCGACCGCATCACGGCCGTGGATGGGCATGAGGTCTCGACATGGGCGAACATGCAGACGGAGATTCTGATCGCGGGCGAGCGGGAAGTTCCCTTGACGGTCGCGCGCGCGGGCGAGGGCGAGGTCACGCTCCGCGTCACGCCCCAGCGCGACAAGGTCTCCGGGATGTTCTTCATTCAGGCCCTCTCGACGACGAACATGGCGCACGTCGCGCTGTGGATGCCGCACCGCAATCCCCTGCGGCAGCTCGCGTGGGACGCGGGTTCCATCTTCCGCGTCTTGAAGGGTCTCGTCACGCCGAAGGAGGCGAAGGCGACGAGTCAGGCGCTCGGCGGGCCCGTCGTCATCGCCGAGGGGCTTTACCGCCAGGTGCGGCGCGACCCCTTGGACGGGCTTGGGTTCTTGCGCTTCCTGAACGTGAACCTCGCCATCCTCAACCTCCTGCCGATCCCCGTCCTCGACGGCGGCTTGATTCTGTTCGCGCTCATCGCGCTCGTCTTCCGGCGGCGCGTGCCGGACGCGATCGTCAAGAACGCCTCGCTCGTCTTCATGGTGCTGTTGATGGGGCTGATGGCGTTGCTCATTTTCCGCGATTCGGTGCGCACCTACCGCATCCACACCTACGACCCCCACGCGGAACGGGAGGCTCTCACACATGGGACAGACGACGCGAACCGTTGACGTCGGCGCCGTGCGCATCGGCGGGGGCGCGCCCGTCAGCGTCCAGACGATGGCGAACGCCGACCCGCACGACGCGCGCGCGCTTCTCGCGCAGGTCGAGAGCTGCGCCGCGCGTGGCTGCGACTTGATCCGCCTGACCGTGCCCGACGCGCGCGCGGCCGAGGTGCTGGGCGAGGTACGAAAAAAATCTCCCATCCCCATCGTCGCCGACATCCACTTCGACTACCGTTGCGCGCTCGCCGCGCTCGCGGCGGGGGCGGACGCGCTGCGCCTCAACCCCGGCAACTTGACGAACCGCGAGCAGGTGGTTGCCGTCGCCCGCGCCGCGAAAGAGCGGCGCACGCCTATCCGCATCGGCGTGAACGGCGGCTCGCTCAACGTCGGCAACCGCCGCCCCACGCCGGAGGAACTCGTCGCGGCGGCGCGGGCGCACGCGAAACTTTTGGAGGACGAGGGCTTTTTCGACATCGTCATCTCGGCGAAGGCCTCCAGCGTCGAGGAGACGCTGAAGACCTACCGCCTCCTCCACGAGCAGACGCCCTACCCCCTCCACCTCGGCGTGACGGAGGCGGGGACGCTGATTCCGGGGACGGTGCGCAACGCCGTCGCGCTTGGCATCCTCCTCTCCGAGGGGATTGGCGACACGATCCGCGTCTCGCTGACGGCGAAGCCGGAGAAGGAGGTCAAGGTTGGTTTGGAGATCCTCCGCGCCCTCAACTTGCGCGCGCCGGGGCCGGCGATCACGAGCTGCCCCACGTGCGGCCGCACGAAGGCGGACGTCATGCGCGTCGCGAGCCAGGTCGAGGAGGCGTTGGAGACGCTCGCGCTCGACCACCCGCGCCTCCCGTCCGTCGCCGTCATGGGTTGCGTCGTCAACGGGCCCGGCGAGGCGAAGGGCGCGGACATCGCGCTCTGCGGCGGCGACGGGAAGTTCGTCCTCTATGTGAAGGGTCGTGTCGTCGAGACCGTGTCCGAGCAGGACGCGGTCGGAAAGGTCATCGCGTATGCGCTTCATCTGCAATAACCTCGCCGTCCTCCATGTCGCCGTCGTCGTCGCCGTCATCTCTTGGATGTTCGGCGGCACGCAGGGGGCGCCGCTCGTCTCCGTCCTGCCGTGGCTCTTCGTCCTGACGATGGAGGTCTTGCTCGTCTTCCCGCAGAAGGAGCCGGGCGAGTCGACGTATGAGGCGAGGACCCGCGTCTGGAAGGCCCTCAAGCGCGACCCGCTCACGTGGGTGTCGCTCGCCCTCATCGCCCTCCTGGCGATTCCCTTCGTCAACAACGGCCTGTGCCCGAGTTGCGACCGCCTCCTCATCGCCGAGGGGCACCGCGCCGAGCCGCCCGTCCCGTTCCTGCCCTTTTGCGTCAACCGCCTCCACCACCTGAACGTGTTCCTTTGGTTCGCGACGGCGTTGCCGTGCGCGCTCGTCACGCGCCACGCCATCACGCACCACGGCAAGCGGCTGCTTTTGGAACTGGTCATGTGGAATGGCTTCGCGCTCGCGATCCTCGGCTTCGTCCAGGCGGTGTGCGGTGCGCCGGGGCCCCTTTGGCAGCCATTCACGAACGTCGCCAACCCCGACAATCCCTCCACCTTCTTCTCGACCTTCGGCTACCCGAACATGGCTGGCGACTACTTCACGACGCTCTTCGGCATCGCCATCGCGCTCTGGCGCCGGGCCGACGACGAGGTTCACCACCTTTACGTGACGGATCGCAACGCCTACGAGAAGGACAAGCGCAAACTCGCCTGCGCGCGCTACCGCCCCCTCATCCCGGCGGCCGTCTTCTTCTTCGCGGCCGTCAACACGCTTTCGCGCGCCTCGATGATGCTCGTCGTCTCGCTGACGGCGATCTACTTCCTCCATGCGTTCCTCTCGTTCGCGCGGCGGATGACGAAGGCCGAGCGCGTCAAGAAGGGGACGATCGCGCTGGCCATCACGGGCTTCGTCGTCTTCTGCGCCATCGCCTCCATCCCCGACGCCATGCAGACGGAGCTCGACACGCTCGACACGAAGGCCGTCCTGACGCGCGTCACGGGCAAGGGCCAGTATCACGTCCGCGTGGCGACGGCGATCTGGCGCGAGCACCTCCTCTTCGGTTGCGGCGGCTGGGGCTACAAGCACTTCTGCATCCCGCAGATGACCGCCGACGAGTTGAAGCAGATTCAGATGACGGGCGGCATCAACGTCCACAACGACTATTTGCAGTTCCTCTGCGAGCACGGCCTCGTCGGCTTCGCGCTGATGGTCGCGGCCGTCCTCCTCCTGCTCAAACCCGTCTTCGCGGCGTGGCGGCGCCTCTACCGCGACATCCGCTTCGTCCGCGCCTCGCAGCTGCCGGCCAAGCCCGTCCTCCTCTTCGTCCTGCCCGCCCCCGTCTTCTGCCTGTTGATGACGGTCGCGGCGACGTTCATCCACGGCTTCGGCGACTGCCCCCTGCGCTCGGCGGCGGTGCTCGTCCTTTTCTTTGTCGTCCTGTCGTCCATGACCGGCTTTCTGCCGCGCCACGTTTTGGAATCCCAAGAGGAGGAATCGCACCATGCTTCGCGTCAATGAGAACTACGCCAAAGTCTCGCCCACCTACCTGTTCGCCGAGATCGCCCACCGCGTGAGCGCGTTGGAGGCCGCGCACCCGGAGGCCAAGGTCATCCGCCTCGGCATTGGCGACGTCACAGAGCCGCTCGCCCCCGCCGTCGTCGCCGCGCTCCACCGCGCCGTCGACGACGAGGCGTATCGGTCGAGCTTCCACGGCTACGGGCCCGAGCAGGGCTACGGCTTCCTGCGCGAGAAGATCGCCGCCGCCGACTTCCACGCGCGCGGCATCGACATCGCCGCCGACGAAATCTTCATCTCCGACGGCGCGAAGTGCGACTGCGGCAACATCCAGGAGCTTTTCGCGCAGGACGTCACCGTCGCGGTGGGCGACCCCGTCTACCCCGTCTACGTGGACACGAACGTGATGGCCGGGCGCACGGGCCCCGCGACGGACGGCCGCTACGCGGGGCTCGTCTACCTCACGTGCGACGCGGCGAACGGTTTTGTGCCGAAGCCCGACGACGCGGGGGCGGCGGACGTCGTCTACCTCTGCTACCCCAACAACCCGACGGGGGCGGTGGCGACGAAGGCGCAGCTGCAGGCGTGGGTGGACTGGGCGAACGCGCACGGCCGCCTCCTCCTCTTCGACGCGGCCTACGAGGCGTTCATCCGCACGCCGGGGATTCCCCACTCCATCTACGAGTGCGCGGGCGCGCGGACGTGCGCCATCGAGTTCCGCAGCTTCTCGAAGACGGCGGGCTTCACGGGCATCCGCTGCGGCTACACGGTCGTGCCGGGCGACCTGACGATCCCCAACGCGGCGGGCGAACCCGTCGCGCTCAAGCCGCTTTGGACGCGGCGGCAGACGACGAAGTTCAACGGGGCGAGCTACCTCACGCAACGCGCCGCCGAGGCCGTCTATTCGCCCGAGGGGCTCGCCGAGACGAAGGCGACGGTCGACTTCTACCTGGAGAACGCGCGTCTCGTGCGCGAGGCCCTCGTCGAGAAGGGCTACGACGCGACCGGCGGCGTCGATTCGCCCTACATCTGGGTCAACGTCAAGGGGCCGAGCTGGGCGTTCTTCGACCGCCTCCTCAAGGAGGCGCACCTCGTGACGACCCCGGGCGCGGGCTTCGGCCGCGCCGGCGAGGGCTACATCCGCATCAGCGCGTTCAACTCGCGCGAGAACATCATCGAGGCCATCGAGCGCCTCAGGAAGATCCTCTGACATGATGACGATCTACAGGTGGGAGAACGGGGGGCTGCGCGAGACGCAGGAGTTCGCGCCCTCGTGCTGGATCAACCTCGTCGATCCGACGACGACGGAGCTCGAGGCGGTTCTCACGCATTCGCAGGTGCCGCGCGACTTCCTGACCGACCCGCTCGACGTGGGCGAGCGGCCGCGCTTCGACAACGAGGACGGGACGACGCTCCTCATCGTCCACGTGCCGCGCCCCATCGAGTCGACGGACGAGGAGGAGGCGGTCGCGCCCTACCAGACGGTGCCGCTTGGGATCATCCTCTTCGACTGCACGGTCATCACCGTGTGCAGCGCCCCGACGCCCGTGACGACGGCGTTCCTCGACCAGATCCGCCGCGTCTGCCCGCCCTCGGACACCTACCGCTTCGCCTTCCGCCTCCTCTGGCACGCGGGCGTCCTCTTCCTGCGCTACATCAACGAGGTTCACGCGCGCACGAGCGTCATCGAGGACGAGCTGCACGAGTCGATCTCGAACGTCGCGCTTTTGAAACTCTTCCAGATCGAGAAGACGCTCGTCTACTTCACGACCTCGCTCAAGGCCGACACCATCGCCCTCGCGCGCGCGAACACGGCGCGGCAGCTGACGCTCTCGGAGGACGACCGCGACTCCCTGGAGGACGCGCTCGTCGAATACCAGCAGGCTTTGGAGACGGCGACCATCCACGCGAGCATCTTGAACGGGACGCTCGACACCTTCGCCTCGCTCATCAACAACAACCTCAACAACGTGATGAAGTATCTGACGGTGGCGACGATCTTCCTCGCCGTGCCGACGCTCGTCGCGTCCGTCTACGGGATGAACCTGGAGACGCTGCCCTTCGTCAAGAACCCGCACTCGTTCGCGATTGTCTCGGGCATCTCCGCGCTCCTGCTCGTCCTCTTGGGGCTTCTCTTCGTCATCCTCTCGCGCAAGAGGAAGTTTTGATGAAGAAGGCGCTCTACAACATCCTCTTCCTCCTCGCCTATCCGTTCCTCCTGCCGGGCTTCCTCCTCAGGATGTGCCGGCGCGGCGGCTACGCGGCGCGGCTGGGGGATCGCTTCGCGCTCTACCCTGAGAGTGTCCTCGACTGGCGCGGGTCGTGCGCGCACGCTCCTGTCTGGATTCACGCCGTCTCCGTCGGCGAGGTGCAGGTGGCGGGGCAGCTCATGCGCGAGTGGCGGGAGGAAGAGCCGTCCGTCGCCTTCATCCTCTCGACGACGAGTTCGACGGGTTGGCAAGTGGCGGCGCGGGAAGTCTCCGAACGCGACGCGCTCATCTACAATCCGCTTGACTTTCCGACGTTCGTCCGCGCGGCCTTGCAGACGCTGCGTCCCCGCGCCCTCATCTTGACGGAGAGCGAGATTTGGCCGAATTTCATTTGGCGGGCGCGGCGCGAGAAGATCCCCGTCTTCCTCATCAACGCCCGCGTCTCCGACCGCAGTGCGCCGCGCTACCGGGCGGCGCGGTTCTTCTTCCGCGATGTCCTCGGCGCGTTTTCGCGCATCTTCGCGCAGAGCGACCTTGACCGCGACCGCCTCGTCGCGGCGGGGGCGGACGCGGCGACGATTGAGGTGACGGGTTCGTTCAAGTTTGACGCGGCGCACCGCAACGAGGCGAAGGAGCGGGAACTCCGCGCGTGGATCGGCGAGACGCCGGCGGGTCTTCTCGTGGGCGGCTCGACGTGGCCGGGGGAGGAGAAAATCCTTTTGAGGGCGTATGCGCGGATTTTGCGCGAACAGCCCCACGCGACGCTTGTTCTCGCGCCGCGCCACTTCGAGAAGGCGGACGAGGTGGAGAAGGCCATCCGCGAGGCGGGCTTCGCGTGCGTCCGCCGCTCGCGCCGCGACGAAAGCCAACGGACAACGATGCCACCCGTGTTCCTCGCCGACACGACGGGCGAGTTGATGGGGCTTTATGGTCTTGCCGACGTGGTGTTCGTGGGCAAGAGCGTCTGTGCGCGCGGCTCGCAGAACATGATCGAGCCGTGCCTGTGCGGCAAGCCCACGGTCGTGGGCCCCCACACGGAGAACTTCCGCTCGGTGATGGACGACTTGAAAAGGTCAAACGCGATTCTCCAGTGCGAGACGGCGCAGGCGGTGGAGGACGCGCTCGTGGCGTTGTTCCTCGGTCGCGGCGATGCGTCGTTGGGCGCGCGCGCGGCGGCAGCCGTCCGCCAACGGCGCGGCGTCGTCGCCCGGTGCGTCCGCGAGATTCGCCGCCTCGTTGCGGTTTTGGCCGTCGCGTTCATCGTGGCGGGCTGCTCGAAGGACGAGGACAAACAGGTGTCGCCCATTCGGGAGACGTGTCCCTGTGTCAAGGAGGCCGTGCGCGGCATTTACCGCGTGAGCCACGCGCTCGCGGGCGCGACGCCCACGTTCACGCCCGTGGATGTCGAGGGGATGGGCGCGGACGAGTTGCGCAAGATGTTGCTCGCGCTCCCCAACCCCGCCGCGACGCAGTTGTGGATTCCGAGCGAGAAGAGCTGGCTGCTCGTCGCGTTGAACACGCCCTCGCCCAAGGTCGATCTCGCGCGGGCGATGGAGGCGGTCGCGCTCGATGGCTCGCTTTCCCTCTCCGTCGCCGACATCCTCGCGAACTACGTCGGCACGGTTGACGAGGTGCTGCCGGCGTTCGAGGCGAAGTTGGAGGGCGTCGTCGTCCCGGAGTGGTTTGTCCCCCGCGAAACGCCGTCGTTCGCGTGGCTCGACGTCTCCCACATCGACGCGGACATCGCCTCGGAGGTGACGCGGCGCGTGCGCGAGAAGCAGGAGACCCGCCGCCTCGTGCTGCGAGGTGCGATGGCCGCCCGGCGCGTCGAGGCGAAGGGGGACGAGGAGGCCGCGACGGAG
>CAVKTW010000033.1:0-3495 GCA_963659085.1 Candidatus Methanomethylophilaceae archaeon
GTGCTGGAGGATCGGCAGCACGAACGCCGCCGTCTTGCCCGTCCCCGTCTGCGCGATGCCGATGAGGTCGCGCCCCTTCAAAAGCGGCGCGATGGCCTTCTCCTGAATCGGCGTGGGTTTCTCGTAGTGGAGATCCCGAAGGGCCGCCTGAAGTTTCTGATCAAGCGTTCCGAATGCGTTTCCCTCGAACATGGCGCACAAGCTCCTCGATGACAATGAGACCGGCCGCGCACGAAATCAGCGTGTCGGCGACGTTGAAACACGGAAAATGCCACGCCCCGCGCCAGTGGACGTCGATGAAATCGACGACGTGGCCGCGAAACAGGCGGTCGATGACATTGCCCACGATGCCGGCGTAGAGGAAGACCTCCGCCACGAAGCCCCATCGCGTTGGCGGGAAGACGACGCGCCGCTTCCAGACGAGGAGCGCGAGCATCGCAAGGCCGAAGGCGGCGAGCGGCCAGACCTGCCCCTGAAAGAGCCCCCACGCGCACCCCCGGTTCTCGACATACGCGAGCGAGAGGACGCCGGGGACGACGGTGCGCGGCGAAAAGCCCTTCAGATAGCCCACCGCCAACTCCTTCGTGACGGCGTCCACGAGGACGAGGTTCGCGCACGCGGCCAGGGTCAGGAGGAACCTCCTCACCGCGCGGTCCGCTCCATGTCGCTCTGGCACTCCATGCACGTCAGGACGAACGGCTGGTTCAGGAGGCGCGGCTTGCGGATGAGCTGCCCGCAGACCGTGCAGACGCCGTAGGTGCCGTCGTCGATGCGGTGGAGAGCCTCGTCGATCTGCTGGATCGTGCGGTTGAGGTTGCCCATCTGGCCGAGCGTCTGCCAGCGCAGCGTCTGCGCCGTGCCGTCGCCGCCGTCCGCCTCGCGGTCGTCCGACTCCTCAAGACCCATCGCCTTCATCGAGAGGACACCCTGCGCCGTCTGCGCGCGCAAATCGAGCAGGCGGCGGCGGAACTCCTTCAGGTCGGCGGCGGGGAACTTCTCCGTCGCCTTGCCGGGCGTCCGCGTCGTCGGGCGGCGCGAGAGCCGGATGTCGCGGGCGGCCGCCAAGGCCTCCTCCTCCTGGCCGCGCTTCGCCGCCTCGCGCTTCAGCTGCGAGACGAGATCCAAACCAAAGGCGACCGCCTTGGCCGTGTCGATCTCCGGCACGTCGGACGGGGCTTTCGCCACGGCCGCCTTCTTGGCGATGCGCGGCGCGACTTTCTTCTTCTCGGTCTTCTTCATGTCAACCTCCCTCTTCTTCCGTTTCCACAAATCAGATCTGGACGCCCTCGGGGAGCTTCATCCACGCGCGGACGTCCTCGGGCAGCGGGAGGATCGCCTTCACGCGGGCGAACGAGGTCTCGCCCTCGCCCGTGGGCAGCTCGAAGTTCTCGCCGACCTTCTTGCCCATCAGGTTCTGCGCGACGCGCGTCTGCGAGGAGAGGATGCCCTTGTCGACATCGTTGTCCCACTCGCCGAGGATGTGCCACGTCTTCTCGCCCGACGGCGTCTCGCACACGACGCTCACGCCGGGCATGACCTCGTCGCACGTCGCGTCCTCGAACTCGGAGGGCTTGACGGCCTCCAGGTCGGCCTGCATGACGGTCTGCTTCTGCATGAGCGCGCGCTGCTCGTCCTTGGCATACTGGTATTCGGCGTTCTCCGAGAGGTCGCCGTAGCTCTTCGCGAACTCGATGCGCTTGACGTTCGCGGGCATCTCCTCGTTGATGAGCTTCAGGTAGTCGAGCTTGCGCTGCGCGAAGCTCCGGAAGGACGTCCGCCGCGCGTATTCCCGCTTCTTCTCGACCTTGACGAGGTGCTGCTCCAGCGACGGGACGATCTTCGTCATGCGCACGACCGTCGTGTGGTGCGTCGAGGCCTCCCACGCGATGGACGCCTGGAAGCGCTCGAAGAAGAGGATCTGGTCGGACGGCGAGAGCCAGCCGAACATCTTCTCAAGCCACGCGCGGTCGGCGAAGAGGCGGCGGACGAGGTTCTGCATGCGCAGCGTCTCGCCGCTCTGGCGTCCCTCGCCGAGGGCGATGGCGTGGCTCAACAGCGTCATGAGCGAGGGCATCTCGGCCCAGTCCTTGAACTGCTCGTATTTGCCGACGATCAAGGTGGTCAGCGTCGCGGGGGCCTTGGGACGGCGCATCATGTCCGACAGGGCCTTGCGGCAGTCGGGCAACGCGCCGAACTGCGCGACGATCTCCGAGACGGCCGCGAAGCAGAGGTCGTCGACGGCCTTGTAGAGGAGCGCGCGCGCGTCCGCGTCGACGGCGAGGAACGCGATCATCTCGCCGACCTCGCGGGCGGGGAGCTCGGCGGCCGCCTTGATGAAGCGGCGGCGTTCCCAGAGGTAGCCGCGCATGTCGGCGGCCTCCGGGCGCGTGAAGCCGAGGCTTGTCACGAGGCAGGCGAGGCGGGCGAAGAGCGCGTCGTCGACCTTCCGCGCCGCCGTGACGGCGAAGGCCAGCCGCTCGCCGACCTTCGCCTTCGTCGACTCGTCGGCCGTCTTCATCTTGCCCTGCGCGACGTATTCGCGCACGGCCGAGAGGATGTGCTTCGGGTCGGTGAGGCCGCAGAACGTCGTCAGCCACACGTCGCCGTAGTCCTCGGCGGCGGCCTTGAGCTGGATGGGCTCGGTCTTCTTGACGGGGATGGCGACGCAGGGGTCTTTCTTGAGCGTGGCGCGGGCCTGATCCCAAAACGCCTTCCAGTTGACGGCCTTGACGAAGCCGTGCTGGACGCAGTAGTCCTCCAAGCGCACGAGCGTCATCGACGAGCCGTTCGAGCGGATGACCGCCTTCAGGAACTCGCCGGGCTTCTCCTTGAGCAGGGCCTCGAAGTCGGCGGGGGCCGTCTCGCGCAGGACGAGGATGTGGTCTTTCGGCGGGACGACGAGCATGTCGCAGGCGGCGGCGTAGGTGAACTGGTGTCCCTTGCGCGTGCGGAAGTCGACGGTGATGCGCCGGTAGAAGGCGTCGATCTTGCGGACGGTGCCGAGGCCCCAGGTCGAGTTGAGGACTTTCGTTCCCGCCGCGCCGGGGATGTTCGAGGCGAAGGCGATGAGTTTCTCAAGGTTCACGAGCGAGACGTCGAGCGGCTCGCGGTCGAAGGCGAGGCCGTCCAAAAAAGAAAGAAGAAGGCGATCGTCTGTCGTCTTCTTCAACGCGTCCCGGACGCCGGCGGCCTGCAGCCTCTTGGACAGTTCCTTCGTGTTTTCCCGCACGAGCTTGAACGCCCCGTCGAAGTCCTTGCGCTCCGCGCACGCGTTCAACTCGCCCACTAATGCTTCCGTATCGGCCATGGCCACTCCTTTTGAAAATTTCAGTTCGTTTATTATACCATATTGCCCGCGCCGCATGAGCGGGAAAAACGCAGAGTTTTAAGCGCGGCATCTTCTCTGTGAAATGCGTGCCGCTCGCGACCTGCTCGCTTGAGCGGGCGAGGGCGGAGGGGCGGGCGAGGGCGGAGGGGCCAAGTTCAAGCACCGCG
>CAVKTW010000034.1:0-3855 GCA_963659085.1 Candidatus Methanomethylophilaceae archaeon
CCAGAAGAAGGCGCACGTCTCCGTCACGCTCGGCGCGGAGCAGGAATACTTCCTCATCGACCGCAAGTTCTTCCTGAAGCGTCCCGACCTCCTGCAGACGGGGCGGACGGTCTTCGGCGCGGCGCCCGCCCGCCACCAGCAGCTCGACGACCACTACTACGGGGCGATCCGCCCGCGCGTCCTCGCGTTCATGACGGAGGTCGAGCGGCGGCTCTGGCGGTTGGGAATCCCCTCCAAGACGCGCCACAACGAGGCCGCGCCCGCGCAGTTCGAGCTCGCCCCCATGTTCGAGGAGCAGAACCTCGCCGTCGACCACAACATGCTCGTCATGGAGACGCTGCGCCAGACGGCCGAGCAGTTCGACTTCGAGTGCCTGCTCCACGAAAAGCCCTTCGCGGGCGTGAACGGTTCGGGCAAGCACTGCAACTGGTCCGTCTCGTATGGCGGGCGCAACCTGTTGACGCCCGGCGACAACCCCCGCGAGAACGCGATCTTCCTGACGCTCCTCATCGCCGTCATCCGCGCCATCGAGCAACACGCCGACATCCTGCGCACGGCGACGGCGGGCGCGGGCAACGACCACCGCCTCGGCGCGAACGAGGCGCCGCCGGCCATCGTCTCCGTCTTCCTCGGCGACGAGTTGAGCGACGTGCTGGAGTCCATCGAGCAGGGGCGGACGGGGAAGAAGGGCCGCCACGAGAGTTTGCGCGTCGGCGTGGACACGCTTCCGCCCCTGCCGCGCGACACGACGGATCGCAACCGCACCTCGCCGTTCGCCTTCACGGGCAACAAGTTCGAGTTCCGCGCGCCGGGGTCTTCGCAGAACTGCGCCTACTGCCAGACGGTCTTGAACACCATCGTCGCCGAGTCCGTCGACGCGCTCTGCGACAAACTCGACGCGGCGCCGGGCGACTTCCACGAGAAACTGCAGAAGCTTCTGCGCGCGCAGGTGAAGGCGCACAAGCGCGTCCTCTTCTCCGGCGACGGCTACGCGCCGGCGTGGACGGCGGAGGCGGCGCGGCGGGGCCTCCCCAACTTGCGGACGACTCCGGAGGCGCTCGCGCCCCTCAAGGACAAGGCGAACATCGCGCTCTTCGAGAAGTATGGCGTCCTCTCCAAGACGGAGATGCTCTCGCGCTGGGAGGTCGGGCGCGAAGCCTACGACCGGCGCATCCGCATCGAGGCGGGCATCTCGCTTGAGATCGCCCGCTCCATGGTGCGCCCCGTCGTCGCCGACGAGTTCTCGCGCCTCGCGACGGCCTTGGGTCAGGCGAAGAGCGACGGGCTCAAGTCGGGGCTCCGGGGGTTGACGGCGTTCAGCCTCAAACTCGGCGCGGGGCTTGACGACCTCCACGTCAAGTGCGACGCGCTCGAAAAGGCGTTGGCGGCGGAGTCGGCGTCCGCGCAGATCGCGGCGATGCGCGACTTGCGCAAGACCGTGGATCGCATGGAGGGGCTTGTGGACGACGCGCGTTGGCCCTTGCCGAAGTATCGCGAGATCCTCTTCGTCTACTGATGCGATGACCGATTTCGCGACGCTCCTCAACCCCGAACAGTTCGCGGCCGCGACGGCCGGCGACGGGCCTCTCCTCGTGCTGGCGGCGGCCGGGACGGGCAAGACGCGGACGCTCGTCCACCGCGTCGCGTATCTCGTCGAGCGCGGCGTCCCGGCGGATCGCATCCTCCTTTTGACCTTCACGAACCGGGCGGCGCGGGAGATGCTTTCCCGCGCCCAGGCGCTCTCCGGCGACAAGGTGTCCTCCATTTGGTCGGGGACGTTCCATTCCATCTGCGCGAGGCTTCTGCGCCGCTACGGGCAGTGCCTCGGCTATCCGCCCTCCTTCTCCATCTTGGACGAGGAGGATCGCAAGCGGCTTCTCGCCGAGCGCATCAAGGCGGAAGTCCCCGACCCCAAGGAGTTCGTCAAGAAGGAGATCCTCTCGAAGATGATCTCCGAGGCCGTCAACGAGGGGAAGACCATCCGCGCCATCGCCTCGCGCTGGCAGACGAAGGTCGCGGGCGTCCGCGTGGATCTCATCGAGAAGATCGCCGCGCTCTACGAGGCGCGCAAGCGCGAGCTGGCGGCGATGGACTTCGACGACCTCCTCGTGAACGGTCTGCGGTTGTTGGAGGAGAACGAGAACGTCCGCGCGCTCCTGCAAGAGCATTTCCTCCACGTCCTCGTCGACGAGTATCAGGACACGAACGGCATTCAGGCGCGGTTCTCCGATTTGCTCGCGGCGAAGCACGGCAACATCATGGCCGTCGGCGACGATTTCCAGTGCATCTACACGTGGCGCGGGGCCCAGATCGAGAACATCATGGACTTCCCCACGCGGTGGGCGAACTGCAGGATCGTCAAACTGGAGCGCAACTACCGCTCCGTCCCCGACATCCTCGACGTGGCGAACGCCGTCATGCGCGAGGAGGCCTCGTCGTTCGCGAAGACGCTCCGCGCCTCCCGGTCGAGTGTGGGGGCGAAGCCCGCGCTCGTCTCCGTCTACGACGGCAAGTCGCAGGCGATGGAGGTCGCGCAGTCGATCCGCCGCTGCCAAGCGCAGGGCTTCCGCCTCGGCGACATGGCCGTCCTCTACCGCAGCCATTTCCACTCGATGGATCTTCAGGTGACGCTGACGCGCGAGAACATCCCGTTCCGCCTGACGTCGGGCGTGGGCATCTTCGAGCAGGCGCACGTCAAGGACACGCTCGCCTTTTTGCGCCTTCTCGTGAACCCCTTGGACGAACTCTCGTTCCTCCGCTTCGTCTCGCTCCTGCCCGGCGTGGGCGAGAAGGGCGCGAAGAAGATGTGGGAGAAGCTCGCCTTTCGGTTCGACGCGGCGCGGCGCGACGACCGCGAGGCGTTGCTCAACGCCCTGCCCGCGAAGGCGGTCGCCTCGGCGCGTCCCCTGTGGCGGGCGTTGGAGTGCGCGGAGGATCACTTTCAGGAGAACGCGCTGGGCGAGATCATCGAGGACTTCTGCGACCTCTTCTACGAATCGTATCTCGTCAAGGAGTGGGGCGAGGCGGACGGCGCGTCGCGCCTTGACGACGTGAAGGAACTCGCCGTCCAAATCGGGTCGTTCCGCCCGGAGGAGGAGGGGCTGTCCGCGAAGGGGCATTTGGAGTCGTTCTTGGCGGACGTCGCGCTTTTGACGAACCTCGACGCGCGGCGGAACAACCTCGACTGCGACCAGGTCACGCTCTCGACGATCCACCAGGCCAAGGGCATGGAGTGGCCCGTCGTCTTCCTGCCGTGGCTCTCGGCGGGGATGTTCCCGTCGCCCAAGGCGACCGAGGAGGGGCGGCTCGACGAGGAGCGGCGGCTCTTCTACGTGGCCGTCACGCGCGCGAAGGACTCTCTCACCATCCTCGTGCCGCGCGTCCGCAACAACCCGGACGGTGGCGCGTTCCCGGTCGAGCCCTCCGAGTTCGTCAAGGACATCCCCAAGGAACTCTTCTTCGTCCGCACGGGGCAGTTCGTCGCGCCGCCGCCGCGCTTCTCGCGCCCCTACAGGAGATGGTGACTTTATGAAGACGAAACCCCTGTTCATTGTCCTCTCCGCGCCCTCCGGGTGCGGCAAGTCGACGCTCATCGACATGCTCCTCCAAGAGTATGGCGACATCGTTTATTCCATCTCCTGCACGACGCGGCCGCCGCGCGAGGGCGAGGAGGACGGCATCGACTACCATTTCCTCGCCAAGGCGCGGTTCGAGGAGCTCGTCCGCGAGGACGCTTTCCTCGAACACGCCTGCGTCCACGGGAATTACTACGGGACGCTCAAAGCCCCCATCGAGGAGGTGCTGGCCGAGGGCAACTCGATGATCCTCGACATCGACGTGCAGGGCGCGGCGAAG
>CAVKTW010000035.1:0-7714 GCA_963659085.1 Candidatus Methanomethylophilaceae archaeon
CGATCTTCTCGAAGAGGTTCTTGTTCATGAAGTAGCGGTAGCTCTGGTCGTGCGTGCCGGCGAGGCCGTAGTATTCGTCGAGGTTCCAGCTCCTCACCTGCTTGTAGGAGACTTTCTTCGCCTTGACGTCCTTGGCCATCTCGTTATACATGATGACCGGCGTCGAGCCCGTGGCGAGGCCGAGAACCGTCTTCGGGTTCTTCTTGACCTGGGCCGTGATCATGTCGGCCGCGCGGCGCGAGGCCTCCTCTTTCGTCTTGCAGATTACAACTTCCATGGATGTGTCTCCTTGTTTTGTGTGTGGTTAGTCAATGTAAAGGGGCGGAATCTCCTGTGGCTCGCGCGGCGCGGCGGGGGCGGTCGCCGCCGGGCGCGGGCTCTCGACGGGCGCGGCGGCGGCCTCCGTGCGCGGCGTCTCCGCGCGTGTGGCGCGGTAGAGGGCGCGGACGCCGAGGACAAGGCCGCCGAGGACAAGCGCGAGAAGGATGAAGACAATCGCCCAGCGGCCAATCGCCAGCGTGGGGATCTTCGCGGCGCGTTCGCGCAGGGGCGTCGCGTAGCGGAAGAGGGACGGCTCTTGCGCCGATTCCCTCGGCATCGTCTCCGCCGGAATCGCCTCCCGTGGCGTCGTTTCGCCCAAGGGCGCGAAGAAATCGTCCGGCGCGGCGGGCGGCTCGTCCGCGAGCGGCGCGGCCTCGTCGGGCTCAACGGGGTCGTCCTCGGGCTCGCTCGCCTCCTCCGGCGGCGGCAAGGGCCTCTCGCGGATGACATCGTCGCGGTTGCCGCTGTAGATCTCCGTGAACTCGTGGACGAGGGGCTTCGGGTCAAGCCCGACCGTCTCGCAGTAGAGTTTCACGAACCCCCGCCCGTAGATGGGCGCGACGATGTGCGAGAAATCCTCCCGTTCGAGCTCGTCCAGGATGGAGGACATGATGTGCGTTTTCTCGGCGAGCTCCGAAAGGCTCAACCCCTTCGCCTCGCGGGCCTTCTTCAGCGTGTCTCCAAATGAGGTCATGTTGCTTGCTCCTCCTCCGTTGTCCCGTCGTGGCCTCCGTCATCGCCGTCGGGCGACGTCGACCTGAAAATCTCAAGAAGCTGCTCCTGATCCATGATGATCTGGCGCGGGCCCGCGCCGCCCTGCGGGCCGACGATCCCCGCGTCCTCCAGCATGTCGAGGATCTTCGCGGAATGGTTGTAGCCCCAGCCGAGCCGCCGCTGGAAGTGCGAGATCGAGGCGCGGTTCGTGTTGATGACGCACTCGACGGCCTTCTTGAAGTCGCTGGCCTTCTCCTCGGCCTTGACCTGCTCGCGGGCGGAGACCTCCTCCTTGGCGTCGGACGATGCGTCGCCCTCCTCGGCGAAGAGATCCGCCTCCTCCTCCTTGATGGTCGCGAGCTTCTTCGTGAAGCGTTCGTCGAACTCGGTCTTGGAGTGCTCCTCGATGAAGGCGGTGATGCGGCCGATCTCCTCGTCGCTGATCCACGCGCCCTGCGCCCGGACGAGAAGCCCGTCCTTGCCCTTGAAGAGCATGTCGCCGCGCCCGATGAGGTTCTCCGCGCCCGATTCGTCGAGGATGGTGCGCGAGTCGATGGCCTGCGAGGTCTTGAAGGCGACGCGCCCGGGGATGTTCGCCTTGATCGTGCCCGTGATGATCTTCGCGTCGGGACGCTGCGTCGCGAGGATGAGGTGGATGCCCGCCGCGCGCGCCTTCGCCGTCAGCCGCGCGATGTCGGGCGTCACCTGCTTGCCGTTGGAGGCCATCAGGTCGGCGACCTCGTCGATGATGATGACGATGTAGGGGACGGTGCGCGGCATGTCCGACGGCGACGCGGCCGTCTCGCCGCCGAAGAGGTCGGGCTGCGTCAGGTTCGGGCGGTGGTTGAAGTCGTAGATGTTGCGGGCGCGCGCCCGCGCGAAGAGCTTGAGGCGACGCTCCATCTCCTGGACGGCCCACTGGAGGGAGAAGACGACGCGCTTGTTCTCCGTGATGACGGGGACGATGAGGTGCGGGAGCGAGGCGTAGGCCGTGAACTCGACGGACTTCGGGTCGACCATGATGAGCTTGAGCTCCTCCGGCGTCTTCGTCATCAACAGGCCGTTGATGATCGCGTTGAGGCACACGGACTTGCCCTGCCCGGTCGCGCCCGCGACGAGCAGGTGCGGCATGGAGGCGAGGTCGGCGACGAGTTCCTTGCCGGCGGCGTTCTTGCCGAAGAGCAGCGGCAGCTCGGCCTTCGCCTGCCGCCAGGCCTCCGACTCGATGATCTCGCGGAAGGAGATGCCCGCGCTGACGCGGTTGGGCACCTCGATGCCGACGAACTCCTCGCCGGGGATGGGGGCCTCGATGCGCAGGGACATCGCGTGCAGCGAGCCCATCAGGTTCTTCGCGAGGTTCGTCACGCTGGAGTAGCGCGTCCCCGGCGCGAGGCGGATGGCGAACTTCGTGACGACGGGCCCCTCGATGGTGTATTCGAGCGTCGAGTCGACGTTGAAGAGTTTGAGCGTGTCCACGATGCGCCGCGCCAGATCCTGAACGTCGCCGTGGTCGGCCTTCGACTTCTTCAGGGGATTGAGGAGCGAGAGGGGCGGGAGGATGTAGGGGCTTCTCTCGTCACCGCCCGCCGCCGCGTCCGCCGCGTCGACGGCGGGCTCGTCGGCTTTCTTCTCGCCGGCCTTGCGCGCCTCCTTGGCGGCCCGTTTGGCCTCCTTCTCGCGCAGTTTCTCCTCGCGGATGCGGGCCTTCTCCTCCTCGCGCTGGCGGCGAGCCTCCTCCTTGGCGGCGCGCGCGGCCGAGGCCGCGTCGTCGAGGGCGGTGGCGGGGATGTCGCCGCCCCGCGAGTCGCCCCTGTCGTCGTCGCGCCGCGCCGCGGAGCCGGCGGCCCAGGCGAAGAACCGCGCCAAGGCGGCGGCGCAGTTGTGCGCCCCCACGATGCCCACGAGCGCGAAGAGCGCGAGGCAGAGCATCAGCATCGACGAGCCGAACGGCGAAAGCAACGGCTCCAGGGCGCGTGTCATGACGAGGTGGCCGACGAAGCCCCCCGCGTTGGCGATGTTGATCCGCCGCGTGAGGGCGGCGATGACGCTCGACTCGTGCGTCCCCAAGACGTGGACGAGGGAGGCGAGCGCGACGAGGAAGACGACGACCCAAAAGAGGCGGCGCGTCGTGCGGAGGCGCCGCCCGCAGATCGCGGCGAAGGCGCAGAGCGCGACGATGACCGGCACGACCCAGATGGCGAGGCCGACGGCGAGGTAGCCCCAATGGGCGAACGTGTCGCCCAAGGCCCCGATCCAGTTCGACGAGACGGGCGCGGGCGTTTCCGTGAAGACGCGCGAATCGTAGGTGAGCAGCGCGAGCAGCGGGAAGAGCGCGAGCGGGAAGAGCAGCCACGCGAAGACGTGGTGGCGCGGCGCGTCCGCGTTGTTCTGGGCGGGGGCTGTCATGGCGCGTTCTGCCCCTGGAGGGCCTTCTCCGCCTTTTCCAACGAGAGGGTGGGCCGGGCGTTCTTCGCCGCCCCCGCGTCCCCGGTCTTGGACTCGTCGGGACGCAGCATGTAATAGATGACGATGGCGAGGAGGAGCGCGAGGATCTTGAAGCCGAGGTTGTCTGTCAAAAAGGAGAGTTTCATGACGCGGTCGCCTCCGTCGCCTTGGCCTTGGCCGTCCGCTTGACGAAAAGGCGCGTGAGGGCGTCGGACGCGCGGAGGATGAGTTTTTGGGAGGGGGAGGTCTTTTTCGCGGGCATGGCCTTGGCGATCCAGCGGCGGAGCGCGGGAAGACGCTCCGCGTCCCGGCAGCGCGTGAGCCGGCCGTTGTGCGCGAAGGAGACGTTCCCCGTCTCCTCGGAGACGACGACGACGAGCGCGTCCGTCTCCTCCGAGAGGCCGACGGCGGCGCGGTGGCGCATGCCGCTGACCGTCAGGTTCGGGTTGGCCGAGACGGGAAAGACGCAGTGCGCGGCGCGGATGCGCCCCTTGACGATCGTGATGCCGCCGTCGTGGAGGGGCAGGGGCGGCGTGAAGATGCTCGTGACGAGTTCCTTCGAGAAGTCGGCGTTGAGGCGCACGCCCGTCTCCTCGTAGCCGCGCAGGGAGATGCCGCGCTCGAAGGCGATGAGCGCCCCCACGCGCCGCTCGGCGAGCGAGAAGACGACCTCGGCGAGGAAGTCGCTCGTGGCGGCCCCGGTCTCGTCGAACTTCGGCTTCTCGAAAAAGGCGAAGGCCCCCATCTGCGAGAGGAGGCGGCGGATCTCCGGCTGGAAGATGACGACCGAGGAGATGGCGATGTAGATGAGGAGCGACTTGACGAGCGAGGAGAGGACGTCGAACTGGAAGACGTAGGTGAAGGCGAAGAGGGCCGAGGCGAGGATGCCGATCCCCATCAGGGCCTGTCCGAAGCGCGAGCCTTTCGCCGCCTTCAAGATGGCGTAGATGACCGCGTAGAGGATCGCGATCTGGATGACGGCGGAGACTGTCTCGGGGAGGGAAATCATGATGTCACCAGTTTCTCCACGTCGCGCCCGTCCATCGTCTCCCTCTCCAAGAGCGTCTTGGCGAGCAGCTCCAGTTTCTCGCGGTGCTCCAAAAGGAGTCGCTTCGCCTCGTCATAGGCCTCCCGCACGAGGCGGTTCACCTCCGCGTCGATCTCCTGCGCCGTCGCCTCGCTGAAGGCGGGCGGCAGCTCGTCGCCCGTCAGGCGCGAGGGCTCCATGAACGCCTGGAAGCCGAACTTCTCGCTCATGCCATACTTGCAGATCATCTCGCGGGCGATCTGCGTCGCCTGCGCGATGTCCTGCGCCGCCCCCGTCGACATGTCGCCCAGGATCAGCTCCTCGGCGATGCGCCCGCCGCAGCAGATGCGCATCTCGGCGAGGAAGTATTTGCGCGTGTGGCCGAGGACGTCGCGCTCCGGCAAGGCCATCGTCGCGCCGAGGGCGCGGCCCCGCGGGATGATCGTCACCTTGTGGAGGGGATCCGCGTCGGGCAGGAGGACTTGCAGGAGCGCGTGCCCCGCCTCGTGCCACGCCGTGAACTCGCGATCCTTCTGCGAGTAGCCCGCCGACTTGCGCTCGCGCCCCCAGATGACCTTGTCGCGCGCCTCGTCGAGCGTCGCCATGTCGACGCCGGAGAGTTTCTTGCGGACGGCGAGGAGCGCGGCCTCGTTGAGGAGGTTCGCCAAGTCCGCGCCGGAGAAGCCGGGCGTGCCGCGCGCGACACGCGCCAAGTCGGCGTCGGGCGCGAACTTGATGCGCTTGCCGTGGAGCGCGAGGATCTCCTGGCGGCCCTTGAGCGTCGGCAGCTCGACGACGACCTGGCGGTCGAAGCGGCCGGGGCGCAGGAGCGCGGCGTCGAGCGTGTCGGGGCGGTTCGTCGCGGCGATGACGATGACGCCCTCGTTCGCGTCGAAGCCGTCCATCTCGACGAGCATCGTGTTGAGCGTCTGCTCGTTCGCGTGCGTCCCGCCGAGGGCGCTCGCCCCCGTGCGACGCTGGCCGATGGAGTCGATCTCGTCGATGAAGACGATGCAGGGCGCGCGGCTCTTCGCCTCGTTGAAGACGTCGCGCATGCGGCTCGCGCCCACGCCGACGAACATCTCCTCGAAGTCGCTGCCGCTCATCGCGAAGAACGGCACCTTCGCCTCGCCGGCGATGGCCTTGGCGAGCAGCGTCTTGCCGGTGCCGGGCGGGCCCACCATCAGGATGCCCTTGGGGATCTTGCCGCCGAGCTTTTGGAAAGCGGCGGGGTTCTTGAGGAACTCGACGATCTCCTGAACCTCCTCGCGCGCCTCGTCGATGCCGGCGACGTCGGCGAACGTCACCTTGCGCGTCGAGGCGTTCGCGTCGACGACCTTGGCCTTGGACTTGCCGAAGCCGAACAGCCCGCCGCCCGCGTTCATGCGCCGGTAGAAGAGGTAGTAGATGAGGGTGAAGAACCCGACGGTGAAGAGGATGTTGACGAGCATCGGCGAGAGGGCGCTGCGCTTCTCCTTGATCTCGACGCGGATGCCCGCGCCAAACAAGGTCGACATCAGCTCCTCGTTCTCGCCGGGGACGAGCGCGACGCGGTAGGGCTGGCGCACGGGGTTGCCGTCCTTGTCGGCCTTGGGGTTGCCCTTCTCGTCCACGAGATCCGTCTCCGTCTCGCCCGTGAGGAACGTCGTGCCGTCGTCGTAGTCGATGACGCGCACGACCGGCTCGACGATCTTGCCCTCGTCCACGAGCTTGAAGAAATCGACGAGCGCGAGGCTCCGGGGGGCGGGCGCGGACGGGTTCGTCCGATACATCGACAGGAACGCCGCGGCGATGAGGGCGATGACGAGCCAGGAGCGCCAGACGGGCGGCGCCGCGTTCTTCGGGGTCTTCTTTTTCTTCGTTGCCATAGGTCTATAGAATAATGAGTATAGTATACCATTATTTTTCGCGGATGACCATCTTGTCTTTTCATGCCATTTTATGGTATACTATTCAGATATGTTTGGAAAAGCAAGGAAACACGACTAACATGCCGACAATCAATCAGTTGATTCGCAAGGGGCGTCATCCCCTTGCCAAGCATTCGAAGTCGCCCGCGCTGAAGAGCTGTCCTCAGCGTCGCGGCGTGTGCCTCGTCGTCAAGACGATGACGCCCAAGAAGCCGAACTCGGCGCTCCGCAAGGTGGCGCGCGTTCGCCTCACCTCCGGCTACGAGGTGACGGCCTACATTCCGGGCGAGGGGCACAACCTGCAGGAACACTCCGTCGTCATGGTGCGCGGCGGCCGCGTCAAGGATCTGCCGGGCGTCCGCTACCACATCATCCGCGGCAAGCTCGACTCGCTGGGCGTCTCCGGGCGCAACCGCAGCCGTTCGAAATACGGCATGAAGCGCCAGAAGAAGGAAGAAGGGAAGTAAGCGATGAGCCGTCGAGGAAAAACGATTGTCAAGCGCGTCACGCTCGATCCGAAGTTCAACTCGGAGCTCGTCGCGCACATGATCCGCGTCATCATGCAGGATGGCAAGAAGACGGTCGCCGAGCGCATCGTCTACGGGGCGATCGACCAGGTCGCGGCCAAGATGAAGGAGGAGCCCGCCAAGTTCGTCAAGGACGAGAAGACGTTTGAGGATCCCTTGGAGGTCGTCTCCGTCGCCATCGACAACATGAAGCCGCAGGTCGAGGTCAAGACGCGGCGCGTCGGCGGCACGACGTATCCCGTCCCGGTGCCGATCGCGGCCAACCGCCAGCTCTCGCTCGCGTTGCGCTGGACGACGCAGTTCGCCTCGGCGCGTCACGGCATGGGCATGCCGGCGGCCGTCGCGGCGGAGATCGTCGACGCCTTCCTGGGCCAGGGCAACGTCATCAAGAAACGCGACGACGTCCACAAGATGGCGGCCGCGAACAAGGCTTTCGCGCATTACGCGTGGTGAGCCATCAGTCGAGTGCTTTTCCAACGAAAGATGCATGGCGCGACGCCGTGCATCTTTTCAAGTTTTTATGACGGACGAGTTTGATTCGGTCGAATCGTGCCTCGACGCGCTGCGGCGCGGCGAGATCGTGCTCGTGACGGACGACGCCGACCGCGAGAACGAGGGCGACTGCGTGTGCGCGGCCGAGTTCGCGACGACAAAGAACGTGAACTTCATGGCGACGCACGCGAAAGGTCTCATCTGCATGCCGATGAGCGGGGCTTGGTGCGACCGGCTCGGCCTGCCGCAGATGGTCGCGGCGAACACCGACAACCACC
>CAVKTW010000036.1:0-3563 GCA_963659085.1 Candidatus Methanomethylophilaceae archaeon
GGCCACCCTCGCGCGTCAAGTCCCACGAGCCGTCGCGCCGCTTCGCGAACTTGACGCCGCAGTCGATGAGGTCGTGGATGCCCTCCGGGGCGTGGGAGCAGATCTCGTGGACGACCTCGCTCTTGCCGAGCCACGCGCCCGCGATCATCGTGTCGCGCGCGTGCTTGTCGAACGAGTCGTTCGCGTCCATCACGCAGCAGATGCCTCCCTGCGCGAAGTTGGAGTTGCAGTCCTTCAAGGCGCGTTTCGTGACGAGCAGCACCTTCCCGTAGGGCGCGAGGTGCAACGCGCTCATCAGCCCCGCCATGCCGGAGCCGACGATGAAATAGTCGCAGTCGATCGTTTTCATAGTTTGGCGGCAACCTCCTCGAAGATGACCTGCGGCTCCTCCATGCGCCCCGCCGCCGACACGCCGCAGGCGAGTTCCCCCGTCCGAGGCCCGATGACCTCGACGCCGCGCGCGCGGAGGACATCCAGATTCTCCCGCGTCGCCGCGTTCTCCCACATGCCGACGTTCATCGCGGGCGCGACGAAGATCTTGGCGCGTGTCGCCAAGAGCGTCGCCGTGAGGAGGTTGTCGGCGAGGCCGAAGCGCATCTTGGCGATTGTGTTCGCGCTCGCGGGCGCGACGATGGCCGCGTCCGCCTCCGCGTAGGCGATGTGTTGGATCGACCACTCCCGCGACGACTCGAACATCTCGACGCCGACGGGATTCTTCGAGAGCGTCTCGAACGTGAGCGGCGCGACGAACCGCGTCGCCGCCGGCGTCATGACGACGCGGACGCTGTCGCCGCGCTTCACGAAGAGGCGGACGAGTTCCGCCGCCTTGTAGGCGGCGATGGAGCCGGTGACGCCGATGAGGATGCGCTTCACGCTCATCGACGGCCTCCGAACAGGCGGCTTCCGAAGCCCATCTGGCGACCCTTCTCAAGCTCGCGCCGCGCCGCCGCCTCCAACGCGACGAGGTGTTCGCGGTCAAGCCCCTTGAAGACCGCCCCCGGCGACGACGGCGGCGGCTCCGCGGCCGACGGCTCGACGACATCGGGGACGACGATTTCGTGCCGGGCGGGAACCTCGACCTCGACGATCTTCTCGACCACCTTCTCGACAATCCTCTCGACCGGCTTCTCCACGATCTTTTCCACGATCTTCTCGACGATGACGGGCGGCGGATCCTCGTCGATGGGGAACTTGTGCAGGCGGTAGACCTTCGCCCCCGCCGGCGCGGAGCCGTCCTTGAAGAGGCGGCTCACGAACGCGCGGTTGAACGGCCCGAAGACCTTGCCGGGCTGCGGTTCGACGAGCCACTCCATCGCCAGCTCCGCCTTCAACTGCGAGGGCTGCCAGTTGCGGCGATCCTGCGAGAGAAAGCCGGTCGGCTGGACGCGGCCGTCCTCGGCCCAAACGAGAAGCTGCGCCTCCGTCGCCGGCCCGTAGATCTTGCCGTCCTCCGTTTTCACATACCACGAGGCGTCACCCATGAGTCTCCTCCTTTTGCATCAACGTGAACTTGTCGGTCGGCGCGAACGAGACGGCCGATTGCGGAAAAATCTTGTCGAGCGCCGAGAGGAACGCGAGGTCGAGCCCGACGCGGCACGAAGGGCCGAGGTCGATGGCGAGCGTCCGCCCCGACGGGTAGCGCAGGTCGAGCGCGACGGACAGCGAGCCGGGGCTTTTCGCGAGCGCCTCGCGCAACGCGGCGAGTTTCGCGGGGAGGGCCTCGTCGGCGTAGTCGAGGCGCAGGCGCAGGGCGTCCGAGAGAAGCCCCATCGCCTCCGCGAGCGGGTGGATCTCGCGCACCGTCCAGACGAGCGAACCGAGGCGCGGATTCTCCTTGAGCGCGTCCTCCTTGTCGTAGGTCGCCCGGTAGCCGAGCTCGCCGCAGACGAGGACGAGCTGGTCGACGCACCGCTCGATGCGGCCGCCCTCGTTCGACGTTTTCCACGCCTGCGCGTAGCACATCGCCTCCGCGACGCCCGTGCCGTCGTCGAGGCCGAGGATCGCCCACTTGTCGCCCACCGTGCCGTCGGGGCGCGGCTTCGGGAGTTTCACCGCGCACGACGAGAGGATGCCGACGGCGCGGACGGGCAGCGACTTCGCGAGGAGCGGGTTCAGCTCCTGTTTCTTCATCCGCCGCTTGAGCCGATCCTTCGCGCGGGCGACCGCCTGGTTGACGAGGGACTTGTCGCTCCAGCTGACGTCGCCCTTGGCGCGGACGGCGGCGCGGGCGAGACCCTTGAGCGTCCAGTCGTTGTCGGGGGCTTTGAGGAAGAGGTCGTCCACGGTCGCCTCCGACCCCGCCGCCTTCTCCGCGTCCGTCGCCGCGTCGCCCTCCGTGGGGCTCACCTCCGCCTCGGCCTCCTCCTCGGACGGCTCCGGCGTCTTCGCGATGAGGTTCAGCGTGAAGGGAACGGAGGCCTCGCCCACCGCGAGGCGCGAGACCTCCTCGATCAGGCGGCGGCACGACGCGAGCGGGTCGCCGGAGATGTAGACGCCGAGGAAGTCGCGCTCGTTTTTGAGATCCTCCGCCGGCGCGAACGGCGGCGCGTCCTCCAACTCCGCGTCGGAGGCGGCGCTGTCGCCGCTGCCCATCGCGTCGAAGAAGCTCATCTGCGCGCTCGCCTTCTCCTTCGCGCTCTGCTGCGCGCGTTTGAGCGCGTATTCGATGTTGTAGAAAAGTTTGGCGCGGTTGGGTTCGAGCGACGAGAACGCCCCCGTGCGCGTCAAGTTCTCCAAGACGCGCTTGTTGACGAGGTTCGAGCCGGCGAGGCGGAGGCAGAAGTCGAGGAAGCCCGTGTAGGGCCCGTTCGCCTCGCGCTCGGCGACAATCGCCTCCGCCGCCGCGCTGCCGACGCCCTTGATGCCGCCCAAGCCGTAGCGGATGCCCTTCGAGCCTTTCGCGGGGACGAACCGCGCGCCCGACTCGTTCACGTCGGGAAGGAGCAATTCGAGGCCGATGTCGCGCGCCTCGGCGACGAAGCCGGGGAGTTTGTCGAAGTTCCCGATTTCCGAGGAGATCTGGGCGCACATGAACTCGGCCGGGTAGTGCGCCTTGAGATAGCCCGTCTGGTAGGCGATCCAGGCGTAGCAGACGGCGTGCGACTTGTTGAACGCATACGACGCGAACGCCTCCCAGTCCTTCCAGATCTTCTCGATGAGTTTTTTCGCCTCCGCCTCGTCCGCCCATTTGTCGACGCGGAACTTCGGGTTCGCGAGGCAGCCGTCCACGAACTTCGCCTTGAGCGCGTTCATGACGTCGATGAGTTTCTTGCCCATCGCCTTGCGGAGTTTGTCCGAGTCGCCGCGCGAGAAGCCGGCGAGGTCGCGCGAGAGGAGCATGACCTGCTCCTGGTAGACCGTGACGCCGTAGGTGTCCTTGAGGCGACCCTCCATGAGCGGATGGTCGTAGGTGACGGGCTCCGCGCCCTGCTTGCGCGCGACGAAACTCGGAATGTAGTCCATGGGCCCCGGGCGGTAGAGCGCGTTCATCGCGACGAGGTCGGTGAGCCGCTCGGGCTGGAGGGCGATGAGCCACTTCTTCATGCCGGGCGACTCGAACTGGA
>CAVKTW010000037.1:0-2806 GCA_963659085.1 Candidatus Methanomethylophilaceae archaeon
ACCGCTCGCCCGAGACGCTCCAACAGTGGCTTCGCGCCCTTGAGGCGGCACTCGCGTAACGCGGGTGGCGGGCGGCGATGAGGAGAACGTGAGGCCGGGGACTTCGCGCGGATGGTCGCTCGTGCCCATGAGGGGGACGAACGTGCCAATCCACTTCCAGCCGCCGCGCTTCGGGAGCGTCAGCTTGACGTGGTTGACGCCCGCGCGGAGCGTGATGGGCGTCGCCTCGCGATACCAATAGTCCTCGTCGACGAGCGGCGTCTCCTTCGGATTGCCGCCCACGCCGGGATGCGCCCACGCGGGCGGCGCGACTGGCCGGCCGTTGATCTCAATCGTCGCGCCGTGCTTGTTCCACTCGCCGATCTTCGGCGTCGGCGCGTCCCGCGAGCGGCCATCCGAGCGCGAGAAGCCGGTCATGCCGATCCACGCCCCGCAGCGAATCTCCTTGGGCGCGGTGATCCACGTCTCAAGGACGACCGTGCCGTCGCTCGCGGGCACATACGCCGAGGCCGGAAACCAAAAGTGGCGCGGGTAGACGGTCGCCTGCGGGATGTCGGTCGCGATAAGCGACCCCGTCGCGTCCGTCATGCGCCAGCGCATCGCCGTCTGCGCCACGTAGGGGAAGGGATGCTTGAGGCCCGCCAGCACCTTGTCGCGCTGCGCGAGGAGGCGGCGTTCCAAATCGGCGGCGAGCGCGAAGCGCGGGTCGTCGGGCGACGGCAGCCGCGCGTAGAGCGTCGGCTCGTCCGTCTCGCGACCGCGCCAAAAGTTGTCGGAAAGAAGGACAATCGCCGGATAGACCGCGTTCATGCGCACGACATCCTCCGTCTCGGCAATCGCGTCGTCGTGCCACACGCCGATGATCGCGCCGAGTTTCTCCTCGCGCCGCCCCCAGCGGCACGGCTGCTGGTAGGCCGCGACAGACAAAAGTTCCTCCGGGTCGACGTGGTTGATGTAGTAGCTGTTCTGCGAGTCGATGTAGGCGCACGCGTCGCCGCGCGGATCGGTCGCGCCCATCCAGAGTTGCTTGATGCTCTGGTTCTTGAGCCGCAGCCCCGGCGACCAGCCCATCAACTGGCGACCGTTCGCCGTCACCTTCTCCGACCAGAAATCGAGGTGTGATTGCGGCACCTTCTCGCCGCGCTCGCGCGCCTCGTCCGTCCCCAAGTGGATGATCGGCATGTCCGTGGGGTCGGCGAGCGAGCAAAGCTCGTCGATGAGGTCGCCCAAAATCTCCTTCGCCCGCTCGTCCGCGAGATCCGCGAGGCCGAGCGCCTTGCGGAAGGCGAGCGTGTGGCCCGGCATGTCGAGCTCCGGAATGACGGTGACGCCACGCGCCTTGGCAAACGCGAGAACATCCTTGAACTCCGCCTGCGTGTAGAACTTGCCGACCTGCCGCGAGAAGGCCTCGCGCTTCTGCAAGGCGGGGTATTTTTTCGATTCGAGCCGCCAGCCATAGTTGTCGGTGAGATGCCAGTGGAAGACGTTCATCTTGTAGCGGGCGAGCATCGAGATGACGTCCTTGATCGAGTCGACGTCCTGATAGTTGCGGCCACAGTCGAGGAGCAACCCCCGGTAGCGGAACTCCGGCCAGTCGTGGATCACGCAGTCGGGAACTTTCGCGGGCTTGAAGAGTTTCCGCAACTGCATGAACGTGACGCGGGCGTAGCGTTTGCCCTCCTCGTCGCCGGCGATGGCGGGCTTGCCGTTGCGGACGGAGAGGACGTATTCGCCGGGGCGGCCGCCCGACTTGACGGTTGCCGTGCCACGAAAAACCTCACGCGGGCGCGGCATCAACTCGTCGAGGCCGTCGGCGCGCGCGGACGCGGATAGGGTGGCGAGCGCGACGGACAACAAAAGCGCGGCGCGTCTCATGACGCCTCCTGTTTCGGCGCGTCCAACAGCGAGCAGGCGAGTTTGACGAGCTCGACGCACGGCCGTTTGCGGTAGTAGCCCTGAGTCCGCGCCTCCGGGGCGCCGCCCGCCGTCGCCTGCGTCCCCGCCAAAAGCTCGCGGCAGACGATGGAACCCGTCTCGGTTTTGAACGCGGCGCAGAACGCCTGGATGTCGGGGTAGGCTTTCAACTTGTCGCCGCCCTGCCGCGCCCCGAGGACAATCGCCGCCGCGCTCACCGCGCCGCAGACTTCGCGCAAACGCCCCACGCCGCCGCCCAGCCCGCAGGCGACTTTCAGCGCCGTCGCCTCGTCCAGTCCGACTTCGTCCGCGAACGCGCCCAGCACCGCCTGCGAGCAGTTGCAACCACTGCGGAAAAGCGCTTCCGCCTTGTCAACGCGATTCATGTTCCGCCTCCTGTTTTTGCCGTTCCGTTTGTCTTTCGTCCCATTATACCAAAAACCGCAAAAGAATCCCCGACCTCCCAAGGTTCAGGAGATCGGGGATTTTTGTTCCCACTTATTGGGAGAAGGCCTTACTTCGCCTTCTTCACCGTCTTCTTCGCCACGGGCTTCTTCGCCGCCGGCTTGACCGCCTTCTTCACGCACGCCTTCTTCGCGCACGGGATCGCCGCCTTCGCGCAGCACGCCTTTTTCGCGCACGCTTTCTTCGGGGCGGGCTTCGCCACTTTCACTTCCTTTTTCACCGCCGCCTTCTTGGCAGGGGCTTTCTTCATCGTAGCCATTGTGTGTTCCTTCGTAAGAAAGGCTTCGGCACACGGGGACCCGCGCAACCTCCGAGCCTCTGTTCGGTATTATACACTTTGTGGCGCGGTCAATTCAATAGAAAAACGCCCAGTGGTGCGACTGACTGGGATCGAACCAGCAACCTTCGGCTTCGGAGGCCAACGCTC
>CAVKTW010000038.1:0-2221 GCA_963659085.1 Candidatus Methanomethylophilaceae archaeon
TCGCCTTTCCGAACTCGCCGCGTATCTCGGCGTCAACCGCACGTCGCTCTACCGCACCCTCGGCAAGTTGGGGAAGAGCGAAGTGGCGAGAATTTCGGATCTTCATGCATAAGTGTGGGTCGGCTCGCTTCTGTAGCTCCTCTCCTTTCACGAGCCAGACAGTGGTGGGTGGGGGCGACTTTTGGGGACTCTGTCTGTTTGCCTGCTCGACATGAGCACGCTTACCTCGAAGTCGGCCGCACGTTGACAGGAAAGCAAAACGCGGCCAAAACCGCCATACCCACCCTCTGGCTTGCGAAAGGAGCGGAAGAAACGGAAGAAAAGCCGACCTGCGCTTATGCACGGAGAGCCGGAAAATGGTATAATGAGAGGCATGAAACTCTTTGGAACGATCACAGCGTTGGTGACGCCGTTCGCGAAGGACGGGTCGGTGGATTATGGGGCGTTGCGCGCGCTTGTCGACGAGCAAGTCGCCGGCGGCGTCGAGGGCATTTGCTCGGTGGGGACGTCCGGCGAGTCGCCGACGCTCTCGCACGAGGAGCACCAGCGCGTCATCGACAAGACCATCGAGTTCGCGGCGGGCAAGGTCAAGATCATCGCCGGCACGGGCGCGAACTCGACGAGCGAGGCCGTTTCGCTGACGAAGGCCGTCCTCGCGCACGGCGGGGCGGACGCCTGTTTGCAGGTGACGCCCTACTACAACAAGCCGAACGCGGAAGGGCTTTACCGCCACTTCATGACGGTCGCCGACTTGGGGTTGCCCGTCGTCCTCTACAACGTGCCGGGGCGGGCGGGGCGCGAGATCCCGCTCGATGTCGTCGTGCGCTTGGCGGCGCATCCGTGCGTCGTCGCGATCAAGGAGGCGGCCGGCTCCGTGGATCGCGTGAGCGCGTTGCAGCAGGCCGCGCCCGACCTGACGGTTCTCTCGGGGGACGACACGCTCGCGCTGCCGATGATGTCGGTGGGCGCGGCGGGCGTCATCTCCGTCGCCTCCAACGTGATCCCCAAGGAAATGCGCGACATGATCGACTTGGCGCGGCAGGGGCGGTTCGTCGAGGCGCGCGCCTACCACGCGAAGTTCTACCCGCTCTTCCGCGACCTCTTCATCGACGTGAACCCCGTGATGGTCAAGGAGGCTTTGGCCCTCATGGGGCGGATCGAGCGCGTCTTCCGCCTGCCGCTGTGCGAGACGGACGAGGCGAAGCGCGGGAAACTCGCCAAGACGCTCGCGTCGCTGGGTCTCGTCAAGGCGTGAGATGGCGCGGGGCCTGCCAGAGAAACTCTTCCGGGGCGTCGTCCTCGTCCTCTTCGTCGTCATCGTCGTCGCGGGGCTCGTCCTCGCCTACCCCTCGTGGCAGCGCGGGCGCGACTTGCGCCGCCAGGAGGCCGACTTGCGCCGCGAGATCGAGGAACGGAAGGCGGAGATCGCCCTCCTGCGCGAGAACCAGCAGCGCATGAAGACGGATCCCGACTTCGTCGAGGCGATTGCCCGGCGCCACCGCCGCGTCTTCCCCGGGGAGATCGTCTTCCTCTTCGAGGATTGAGCATGGCGAATGTGGGCCGGTTTTTCGTGGGACTCCTCCTCCTGCCCGCGTGCGCGGCGTTCTCGTGCGCCTTCGTCGACGCGCTGATGTGCGCGTCGTCCTCGTCGTTCCGCATCAGCGACGAGACAATCGCGCTCTTGGGCGGCATCGCCGCCTTCGCCCTCGTGTGGGCGGTTCTCTCGCATCCCGTGCGGGCGTATGTCCTGGGGCACGAGCTCACCCACGCGCTTTGGGGGCTGCTCTTCGGGGCGCGTCCGAGCGATGTCCGCGTGGGGTTGGCGGGCGGGAGCGTCCGGCTCTCGAAGTCGAACGTCGTCATCACGCTCGCGCCCTACTTCTTCCCGTTCTACACGTTCATCGTCATCGTCGCCGCGCTCGTCACGTCGGCGTTCCTGCGCCCCTTGCCGTGTTTGCCGCTTTGGATGTTTCTCATCGGCTTCACGTGGGCGTTCCACGTCCTCTTCACAATCGAGACGCTCACCGTGCGGCAGCCCGACGTCCGGGCCTACGGGCGGCTTTTCTCGTGGACGGTCATCTTCATCGTCAACGTCCTGATCGTCCTCGTTTGGATGGCCGTGACGACGCCCCTGACATTCCGCCAGTTGGGGGGCTTCCTTTCAGATCGCCTCCTCGGCTTTTACGGCGCCCTCTACGCGCTCCTCGCCGCCGGCGTCCGC
>CAVKTW010000039.1:0-6925 GCA_963659085.1 Candidatus Methanomethylophilaceae archaeon
GTCCTATCTTATACATACCCTCAAGTATACCATATTTGCGGCTCTTCGTGCGAGACATAGGCGTCGATTGACGGAAATTCGCGACGTTTTGTGAGAGCGGGGCAACGTGAGGGACTTCAGGGACGGGAGGGCGAGGGCGCGGGGAGATCCGTCTTTCCGCGCCGGCGCGACAGGACGAGAAGGCCGGCGAGCAGGAGGCCGAACGCGACGGCGAGGGGCGCGTCGCCAAAGCGGACGTAGGGCGTGAGCGGCGGCGCGTCGGCGATTGTCAGACGGTCGAACAATGTTCCACCCTCGTCCACGAGCGGCCGGGCGTCCTCGCCCACGAGAAACGAGGTTTTCCCATCGGGTCGCACAACCCCCGTCACGCCGGAGTTGCCGACACGCAGGACGGGCAGCCCCGTTTCAAGGGCGCGGGCCGTCGCCTGCCAGGCGTGGGCGAGAGCCTCGTTCGAGCGCGAGAACCAACTGTCGTTCGTGATGAACGCCAAGAACCGCGCACCGCGTTTCGCCGCCCGGCGCATGAGGGCGGAATCCGTGTCCTCGAAGCAGATGGCGACGGCGAAGGGGACGTTCGCCCCCTCGTGGGCAAGTGACAGCAGTTTCTCCTCCCCCGCGTGGCATGAGCCGACCGGCGCGAGTTTTTGCAGGGCGGGAAAGATCTTGTCGCCGGGGATGAACTCGCCGAACGGCACGAGGTGAACCTTGTCGTAGGAGGAGGCGTCGAGCGAGCCGTCCGCCCGCGTTTGACAGAGTTGAGCCGCGTTGAAGACTTTTGCGCCCTCGATCCGCGTGCCACCCGCGAGCATCGCGGAGGATTGGGAGGACGCGAGGGCGAACCGCGCGAACGACCGCGCCCCTGCGGACCCGATGGGGCCAAACTCGCTCAACGCGCTTTCGGGCAAGAGGAGGAGGTCGGGCCGCCACAGCGACACGCGGTCGAAAAGCCGCTCGTAGACCGCAAGGGGATCTTCATCCGCCTCCTTGAAGACGCACGGGAAGTTGCGCTGGACGAGCGCGACATTGAGCGTCCGCCCCACCGTCGTCTCGCGAGCCGTAGCCCCATCGCGGGCGAAGGCGTAGAGGCCGCAGACAAGAAGGAGCGGAAGGACAGTCTCGAAACTGCGCACCCACGAGACGGGGGCGGCGGGTGACTTCCGCAGGTAGGCGCGGCAACTCGCCCAGATGCGTTCGCCAATGCCGGCGAAAGTGCCGTTGATGAGAACGACGACAACGCTGAGCAGGTAAACGCCGCCCACGCTCGCGGGAAGCCCGAAGCCCGCGTTGGCGGGAACGACACCCAGCTGGTTCCACGCGAAGCCGCCGAAGAGGCGCGAGCGCACGAGTTCCAGCCCCGCCCACAGGATCGGTTCGACGAGAAGGACGCCCACAAGCCGCTTCGCGAGAAAGGCCGTCGGTGCGCTCGCCGTCCACCGCCAATACACCGCGCTCAACAAGCCGAACGCGGCGAAGAACGCGGCGCAGTAGGCGGAGAGCGCACCCCAGCCGAGGAGGACGAGCGGCCACGGCCCGCCGTTCTTGACGATGGCGGGCATCCACGAGAGCGTCGCGACCCAGAAGAAGAGGCCGCTCTGAAACCACCGCTTCGCCGCGACCGACGGCGCGGCGTGGCGCGAGAGGATCATCAGGGGGACGAGCGCGAAGAGGACATCCGAGACCTCGCACATCGGAGGGAACGCCGCGTAGAGGAGAAAGCCGGGCAGGAACCAGCCGATCTCGCGGAACTTGCGGTAGCACGAGACGAGGATCACAACGCCTCCCACGAGAAATCGAACCGCGACGAGCAACCGCTCGGCACATCGAAAACGCGCGGCGCGGCGGCCGTCGTCACGACAAGCCCGTCCCGTTCAAACGTCGCGAGCCGGCTCGACGAAGCCGCGCCGTCGGGCGCGTGGAGCGAGAGGAAAAGCGGCGTCGCCTGACGGGCGAGGAACTCGATGAACGCGGGGTGACGCGCGAGCGACGCCTTCTCCGCCGCCGACGCTTCGGGGCTGACGACGACGCGGCGAACGCCGAGGTCGACGAGCGCGGCGAGCGCGACGGGATTGAGCGCGTAGAGCGTCCAGTCGGCGGTGATGTCGCGGACGCCGAGATTCGTCAAAAGGCGCAGCGTCGCGAGATCGGCCGCCTCCCACTTGTCGTAGCCACGCGCGAGAAGACGCTTCACCTGCCGCCGCAAGGCGGGGAAATCCGACTCCGCCGTGTAGACCGGGAGCGCGAGGCGCGTCGAGGTCGGGCCGTCGACGGTCAAATCCTTTCGCGAGAGGGCGACGACGACCTCGTCCCACGCGCCCGCCGGGACATCGTGGCCGGAGCGAATCTTCACGCGGCGACACACCCGCGCCTCGTCGCCGCTGGAACACGAGGCGAGTTCGGCATCGACCGCCGCACGCGCCGAGGCGGCCGAGGCGAGAAGCCGCGTTTCCCGCGCCTCGTCGAGACGCGCCAAGAGGTGACGGCGGAGATCGTTGAAGAGGCTGGCCGGCACGAAACGCGCCGATGTGTTGTCAAGGTCGAACGAGTCGAGACAATAGACGCTTTCGCCCAACTTGCGAAACGCGGTTTCCGCCGCGTCGCGGACTTTTTCAACGTCCCGCGCCGCCGCGAGCGGTTGCTCGACCGAAACACGCGCCTCAAGCGCGAGCGTGGGGAGAGAGCCGTCCGCCTCCACGCCCGACTCGGACACGCGCACGCGAACCGCGAGCGGCAGAACGCCCGCGAACGCGCTTCGGCGGAACGAGGGGATGGGGAAGCGGTTCTTGACCGCGTTCGACATCGAACAGTAGATCTTCAGCCCCGGGCGGATCGCGTGAACGATGTCGCCGTCGAGGCGCACTTCCACGTCCGAATGGGCGGGCACGCGGAAGGCGTTTTGCCGCGACAGCGCCGTGCGCATCTCCTGGATGCCGAGTCCCAAGGGGCGGTTCGCGGCCGTCAAGACGCCGAACTGGAGGCCGTCGTGCCGTTCGAGGGCGCGGGCGGTGTGGAAGCGCAGCCACGCGACGCCCTCGCGGTCGCGCGTCACCTTCTTCACCTCGCCGATGTAGGCGCCCAAGTGTCCGAGCGACTTGGCGTCGATGACATCCGCCGACGGCTCGGCGTGCGGACGGTCGAAGGAAAGGCGCGTCGTCCGCCGCGAGAAGACCGTCTCCAAATCCTCGGTCGTCACGCTCGGCGGGGTTTCGTCTAAAATGTCGCGGTAGTAGCGCGTCACGCTCGCGACGTAGAGCGGCGACTTCATGCGCCCCTCGATCTTCAAGGACGCGACGCCGACCGCGACGAGGCGGCGAACATCCTCGCCAAGGCGCAAGTCTTTCATCGAAAAGGGAAACGCCTTCCCGCCCTTCCCGTCCGCGACAGGCAGGCGGCAGCAATACGGACACGCGCCACGGTTGCCGCTCCGCCCCTTCTCCATCGCGCCGAAGAGGCACAGCCCCGACAGGGAGTAGCACAAAGCCCCGTGGATGAAGCACTCGATCTCCATGTCGCCGCACCGCGAGGCGATGGACGCAATGTCCGCGAGCGGGAGTTCGCGGGCGAGGACGACGCGCGTGAAGCCCAGCTCCTTCAACGCGAGCACCCCGTCGAGATTGTGGGCGCCGAGCTGCGTCGAGGCGTGGAGCGCCAGACGCGGAAACCGCGCCCGCACGAGACGCGCGAGCCCCACGTCCTGCACGATGAGGCCGTCGGGCGGACACTCGTCCAGACGCGCGAGCGTGTCGACGGCCGCCTTCAGGTCGCGTTCGCCGAGGAGCGTGTTGAGCGTGACGTAGACCTTTTTCCCTTGCGCCGTCGCGAGCCGCAGGAGATCCTGAAGCTCCTCCAGCGAGAAGTTCGGCGCGAACGCGCGCGCGGAGAACGCCTTGAGTCCGCAATAGACGGCGTCCGCGCCGGCCGCGAAGGCGGCGCGCGCCGTGGCGAAATCGCCGGCGGGCGAGAGGAGTTCGGCGCGTTTCATTTGGCGTAGGCCTTTGACAAGAACGGGGACTCCTCCGTCCTCCCCTCGCGCCAGTCGCGGATCGCCGCGAGACGCTGCTTCATCTGCGCCTCGCGTCCGAGGCCGCAGGGCGTGTAGTAGCGGCGCGAGGCGAGGGACTCCGGGAGACAGCTCATGCGCGAGATCTTCGCCTCGGTGTCGTGCGCGTATTCGTAGCCCTTGCCGTAGTCGAGTTCCTTCATGAGGCGCGTGGGCGCGTTGCGGATCTGCAGCGGCACGGGCTCGGCCATCCGCGTCTGCGCGTCTCCCGCCGCCCGCAGATACGCCTCCTCCATCGCGTTCGACTTGGGCGCGAGCGACAGGTAGACGACGATCTGGGTGAGGTGGACGTTGCACTCCGGGACGCCGAGGTGGTGGCACGAATCCCAGACGGCGTTCGCCAAGAGGAGCGCGTTCGGGTCCGCGAGCCCCACGTCCTCGCTCGCGAAGCGGACGCACCGTCGGGCAATGTAGAGGGGGTCTTCGCCGCCCTCCAGCATCCGCGCGAGCCAGTAGACGGCCGCGTCGGGGTCGGAGTTGCGCATCGACTTGTGCAGGGCCGAGATGAGGTTGTAGTGTTCCTCGCCGTTCTTGTCGTAGAGGAGCGTCTTGCGGCTCAGGACTTGCGCGAGCGTGTCCTCCGTGAGGACGAGTTGCCCCGCCGCGTCGGGGAGGGCCTGGGCGACGGCCGTCTCCAGGACGCTCAGCGCGTGACGCGCGTCGCCGTTCGCGAAGACGGCGATCTTGCGGAGCGTCTCGTCCGGACAGGCGACGTGGAGCGCGCCGAAGCCCTCCGGCTTTTCGAGGGCGCGGCGCAGGAGCTTGACGAGATCGTCCTCGCCCAAACTCTTGAGCGTGAAGACCTGACAGCGCGAGAGGAGCGCGGAGTTGACCTCGAAGCTGGGGTTCTCCGTCGTCGCGCCGATGAGGATGATCGAGCCTTGCTCGACGTAGGGGAGGAACGCATCCTGTTGCGCCTTGTTGAAGCGGTGGATCTCGTCGACGAACAGGACGGTGCGGATGCCGACGCGGCGGCCGGCCTCGGCGCTCGCCATGATCTCCTTGATCTCGCGGATGCCGCTCGTCACGGCGGAATAGGTGATGAACTCCGCCTTCGTCAGGTGGGCGATGACGTTCGCGAGCGTCGTCTTGCCGACGCCGGGCGGGCCCCAGAGGATCATCGAGGGGATGCGGTCTTGCTCGATCATCTGCCGGAGGATCTTCCCCTCGCCGACAAGATGCTCCTGCCCCACGAACTCGGAGAGATCGCGGGGGCGCATCCGGGCCGCCAGCGGCTCGCCCGCGTGACCGGGATCGTCCGCCGCGACGGCCTCCATCAAGGACATCTGCCGCATGGTGAGGATATTATACCACAACGCAGGGAATTTATGGTATACTATGCCCTTGACCTCATCGGACTGTAGCTCAGTTGGTAGAGCACGACACTTTTAATGTTGGGGTCGCGGGTTCGACCCCCGCCAGTCCGACCACTTCCCGAAGCACGACAGGCACGGACGTGCCACCGGTTTATCCGCTTCGGCGTGGTGGACAAATCCAAAGTCAGAGTTGAGATTTGGCGACGGTTGTGCTATACTGTCCACAAAAGTAGAGACATTATGATTGCCAGACGCATTGAACGAAAACTCAAGGAGTTGTCCGCCACGTTTCCCATCGTGACGATTGAAGGCCCACGACAGAGCGGAAAGACCACGCTCGCCAAGATGGCGTTCCCCGGCCACGCCTACGCCAACCTTGAGGAGTTCGCCGTCCGACACCTCGCGGAACGCGACCCGACGGGCTTTCTGGCGCAATTCCCCGCGCCGGCCATCATTGACGAGATCCAGCGCGTTCCCCAGCTGCTGAGCGAGATTCAGGCCGCCGTCGACCGGAAGCGAGAGAACGGCCAATACATCCTCACCGGCTCGCACCAACCAAGGCTGAAAGAAGGCATTGCGCAATCCCTCGCCGGGCGCACCGCCATCCTGACGCTCTATCCCCTCTCCATCGCCGAACTGAACGAGGCGGGGATTTCGCTGGACCGCGACGACTACCTCTATCGCGGATTCCTGCCCGCCGTCTACGACCGAACGCAGAATCCTTCGGACGCCTACGAGGCCTATTACCGCACGTATGTCGAGCGCGACGTGCGCCAGCTCGTCAACTTGACGCACCAAGGGCAGTTCGAGTTGTTCATGAGGCTCCTCGCCGGTCGCGTCGGACAGGTCGTCAGCCTCGACGGTCTTTCGGGCGACGTGGGGGTCAGCGCGACGACGCTCAAGGAATGGATGTCCGTCCTGGAGGCGAGCTTCGTCATCTTCCGACTTCAGCCCTATTACAACAACTTCGGCAAGCGGTTCGTGAAGTCGCCGAAGGTCTATTTCACGGACGTGGGGCTGGCGACGCATCTGCTTGAGATCGAGTCGCCCCAGCAGGTTCTGCGCGACCCGCTATGCGGCGGGCTTTTCGAGAACATGGTGGTGATGGAGGCCTTGAAGGCCCGGCTCAACCGGGGGCTTGCACCCGCCCTCTACTACATGCGCGACAAGGCGGGCGTCGAGGCCGACCTGGCTCTGGAGGTGCGCCGCCGCCTGCGGCTCTTCGAGATCAAGAGCGCACGGACACCCGACGATTCCATGGCCGACAACATTCGGCGGTTGACGCGGCTTTCGGACATGATTGACGGCGGGGCCGTCCTCTACGCCGGAACGGACTGGACGTCGCAGGGCTACAAGTTCATCCCCTTTGAGAAGACGGAAAACGCGATAACCTGACGCCGCTTTCGGCGTCAGGGGCGAGGCAGGACGAATGACGTTCGCAGCAGGGGTTTCAGTTCCCGCCAGGTCAGCGTCGTCGCGTGCGGGCCTTTGCCGCCAATGAGGACATCGCCCGCGTCGCAGAACCACGTCACGCCGCGCGCGTCGAGGAAAA
>CAVKTW010000040.1:0-1147 GCA_963659085.1 Candidatus Methanomethylophilaceae archaeon
CAAACAAAAACACTTGCCAGAAGAGATTGGATTGTGGTATATTACTCCATAGTGAACGGATATCATCTTCACGGATAGAGCAAAAAAGTTATGAGGAAACGCATGAGAACATCTCTCGTGCCATTCGCGCTTCATGCAATGGCACTCGCCGCGCTTGTCCTGTCGGGCTGCTGCCGCGAGGAGGAAAAGCCCGCGACGCCGCCGCCACCCGCGCAGACAAAGGCCGATCCGCCCGCAGTCTACATGAAGGATCCCGCGTTCCGCCAGGCGCTCGACAAGCAACTCGCCGCGCGCAACGAGATTCAGAGCGCCCACGAAAAACTCATGCGCGAATTGGAAGTCCAAGTCGAGGCGCAACGCGCCGCCATGCCGGGCGCGGACGACGCGGCCGTCAAGGCCGCGCTTGAGAAAGACCCCGCGTGGAACGCCCTTGTCAAGAAGATCGAAGACACCATCGCCGCCATTGACGACAACCGCAAGGCGACGACGAAAATCGTCTCCGAACGCCTCCGCCGTCCATCCAGTTTGTAAAGAGGAAACACCATGAAGAACAACGCTTGCTCGCTGCTCGCCTTCGCCCTCCTGCTCTCGCCGGCTTTCGGCGCGGAGTCAGACGGGAACATCCGCTCGATCGACGCCATCCCGCAGTATTCGAAATCGATCTCCTATCCGAACGGGGCCAACCCGCACACGGTCGGCGACAAAGTTTACATCCGCGTGCGGATGCTGAACTTCGACTGGGATCAGACGAAGCGCGGTGACATTTCCGTCGCCCATCCGTGGTATTTCGCCCCCTCGGCGACAGGCGTGGCATCAGGTTCCTCCATCCTTGCGCTCAACACGCCCGCGCTCGGCATCTCCGTCGGCGGCCAGGCGCGGCAGGCTGTTTACACGTCGCAGGGGCCCAACGGCGAGGAATCGGGCGCGAACAGCCAGCTGAGGTGGTATACAGACCTTTACTTCGTCTACACCGTCCAGCCGGGCGACATTGGCCTTCCGATCAAACTCTTGGACAGCAACTACACGGTCGCTACCTCTCTGGACGCGACGGACTTCCTCCTTTACAATGTCAACACCGCCGACACGACGAAGTCCGCCCTTTGGAACTTGACGACCGAGGCCACCAAAGCAGATGGTAACCATCCGC
>CAVKTW010000040.1:1157-9995 GCA_963659085.1 Candidatus Methanomethylophilaceae archaeon
ACATTGGCCTTCCGATCAAACTCTTGGACAGTAAACGCACGGTCGCTTCGGAGACCTCCCTGAGTGGGAGGGACTTCCTCCTCTACAATGTCAACACCGCCCGCGCGACGAAGTCCGCCCTTTGGAACTTGACGACCGAGGCGAAGAATTCGTCGAGTAAGAATCCGCTCGCGCAGTTCCATTACGGTCCCGAATACCCCATGACATCGGAAGGCGCGAGACCCAGCTATCCGACGGACGGGCCTTACATCGAGGCGCACCGCACCTTCGACTTTGTCTCCGAGGGTGTCTACATCCGCACGCTCGACTTCGACACGGACTACGCCGATTCGACGACAACGCCCAAGATTTGGCGCGAAGTCCAGCTTGGCACGGACGACCCCTACACGCTCGACGCGACCATCGTGGGCGCGGTGACGGGCGGCGTCGTCTACGTTTGGTCGGAGAATGACGCCATTGTCGTGCCGACGGCACGCGGCGACGCGGAGTTGTTCGACGACGGCACTGGCCGAACTGTTGTCAAGGTGACGGTGCGCGACGGCGTGGGGACGTTCGGCCTCAAGGGCGTCGGCACGGTTGGCGAGACGACGACCATCTATATGAGCTCCACCACATCCGAGGGCTTCAACAAGGTGGGTGACAAGATTCAAGCGTCCGCCACGACGCGGACGGTGAAAGTTCGCGAAGCCCCCTTGCCGCACATCGATGTCTCGATGCTCTCCGGCGGCGCGACCAAGTTCTCGCTTCAGGCGACGACGAACTACGAGGCCGCGACGGTGATGAAAGTGGCGGTCTCGGATCGCGGCACGATCGCAGATTCCATCGTGGTGAAGTTGAATCCGCAGTTCTACAGTGGCAACACGCCTGTTGACTTGACCGTGGCCAATCCCGTCGAGGACGACTACATTCGCATCTTCCGCGAGGACACCGACCCCACGCTCGAAGATGGCGTGACCGAGATCGAGATTCCCGCCGGCGCGACGGAGGCGACATTCTACCTCTACGCGCTGGGTTCGCCCAAGGATCGCACGATGAGCCGCCTCGTCCTCAAGCCGACCATCGACGACGAGACGCAGTGGGCGTATTATTCCCCCGGCAACAACAAGAGCGCGACGATCACTTTGACCGACCAGGCCCCCGTCATCGTCAGCCCCTTGGAGACGGCCATCTATCCCTGCTTCGACGGCGACATAATCCCCAATTTCGACGTGATGGTCGCCGACAACTGGCGCGACTTGCAGTCGACCATCAATGAGGACGGCTACACCGTCCAGGTGACGTTCCCGAACGGCGGCACGCCGTGGACGCAGAACAATGTCAAATTTACCGACGGCGTGGCGCGGACGCTCGAGGTGACGGCTCCCGCCGAGGGGACGTATCCGGCCATCATCACGGTGAAAGACCCCGCCGGCAACACGGTCTCGCGCGAGGTGACGATCAAGGCCGCCCACGCGCTGGAGGCGCGGATCAAAGCCTACAAGGACGCGGAGTTCACCGAGACTTACCCCGACGGCTACATCTTCAAGGAGGGCGACAGCCCCTACGTCCGCATCGAGTTGAGCTCGGCCGCGTCGTCGCAGATGTATGCCTACCTGCGCCCCGTCACGGACGATGATGCTGACTTTATCTCGTGCGACAACATGGAGAACGGCCTTCTCATCGGCAAGGGCGACACCGCCTCCGCCGCGACGCGCGTGACGTTCTTGGACGGCTACACGGCGAAATCCCCGATGCGCGCCAACTTCACGGTGGGGCTTCTCTCGGTGGCGACATGGGCTGACACGGGTGCCATCGACTACACGACGACATACGCCCCTCGGACGTATCAGTTCGTCGCCGTGAACGTCTCGCCGACGGCCTCCAGCGTTCAGATGAACTCGTCCTCGGTGACGAACGGCGGCCTCTTCTCCGTGAAGGCCCCGGCGGGCAGCCCCGTCTCCTTCCGGGCGCGACTCTCCGACCCCTCCCCGACGGATCTTGACGCGACGGTAGAAACCGACGCCATTTGGGCGAAGTGGGTCTACACGGACGGCATCGATCACGCCGACTACACGATCTACACGGAGGCGGCGAGCCGTGCCATCACCCAGTCGATCACCTTCATCGAGGAAGGCCAGACGCAGACGGTGGCGCTCTACCTCCTCGACAAGGACGACCGCAAGGCGCAACACGAGAACGGCTTGGCCGCGGATGCGGCGAAGGATGACTACGACTGGGGCGAGGCCGTCTACACGTTCCGCGTGACGGTGAGCCAGTCGGCGCGTGTGAACATCGTCGGCGAGGACGGCGCGATTGTCGAGCACCTCTACTACGACGAGACGGCGGTGAAGAGCACCGCCTACTTCTACTTGCAGCTGTCGACGCCGCCCGGCTCGGCCGGCACGTATCGCAACCCGACAACGGGCGTGGTTGACTTGCCCATCTCCTCGACCAATCCCATCGAGGTCAAGTTGACGGCGGAACAGTGGGGGTCTGACGGCAACGTCGCGTTTGAGACGGATGAGATCGCGCTTTTCGACGGCAACCGCAAGAAGGTCTTTCTCGACCAGTTGACCTTGAACGGCGGCATTGACACCTACTACAACATCACCGCGACGGTCATCCCGGACGGCCGCCGCAACCAATACGGGCAGACGTGGTCTGACTACTACCAGCCGAGCTCCTCGGAGTTGACCGTCTACAACGTCGCCCCGACTGTTCCCTACGTCCGCCGCACGGGCGGCACGCTCATCGACGGGGGGACGAACCGCTGGGACGCGGGCGAGACCATCACGCTCACGTGGCAGGTGAAGGACATCATCCCCGACATCACGAGCGGCAACTTTACGCTTACGTGGTCGATCAACTCGACGGATCCTGGGATGTATCCGAACCCCTACACGATTCCGACCGACATTGCGACGGATACCGCCCACTACAAGGTCGTGAACACGAAGTTCGCCACGGTTGAGGGCGAATACAAGTTCGTCGTTCCCGACATCGAGCACAACGTCCTGCGCCTCACGATTGAGGACGGCGACGGCGGCTTGGTCGAGAAGGAATGGTTCATCTACGTCGCGCAGACGAAGAAGCTCGCCGTCAGCCCCATCGGGCCCGTCAGCCCCAGCGAGACGAAGTATCGCACCGCCACGGGTCTTGGACGCGGCAGCGTCTTCGTCGACAACTCCGTGGGCGCGAACTCGACGCTCGTGCGCGACTTCATTCAGACGTGGAACTTCTCCGAGAACGCGGCGCAGGCCAGCGTGACGGCCAAGGGCTACGAGGCCTCCGCCACAGACGCCTACGACATGGGCACGCGCGCGACGGACTACACGGGCGTGCCGATTTCGCCGACCGGCGGCAAAGGCTCGGAGGGCAACTACTACAACTACGGCAACTCCACACACGACAACTTCTTCTACTGCTGGGCGATCATCGGCGGCGAGAGCGGCACGGAGATTTTGGACCCCGTTCCGGCGAGGCAGTCCAAGCCGCACTTCTTCGACCTCGCCAAAAAGGAGGACGGCGACACCGCCGCCTACAAGACGACGCAGGTCGAGGCGATCTTCTCGCGTGAGTTCCTCGCGAGCGACAACATCGGCGACATCAACGCCGACGGCATCCCGGACGTGTATGCGCTCAAATACACGGGTCTCGGCGTTTTCGATGTGGTGGGCAAGACCGTCGGCGACGACCTCGCGAACTTGAGCGCGTCGAACGTGGACGAGGACTATCTGCCGAACACGATGAGCGCGCAGTATGCCGCGTTCGTCCCCGGGCTCTCCAACTCCTGGGTGACGGCCGGTCGCGCCTTCACGACGCGGATGGAGATTCGCGGCTTCGACGACCACCTCAACAACGCGCCGACGCTCGCCGGGGTGAACGTCGAGACGATGCCTGAGCGTCGCTACACGGATCCCGACGAGGACGACACATCCACGCTCTCGAAACTTGAATACACGGCGTTCGTGGAATGGTGTGCGCGGCAGGAGACCGCCCTTGACCCGGAGACGGCGACGAACTGGCTTCTGTGGTCGCCCGAGCGTCCGACCGACCCGACGCGGACCGACACGGACGGCGACGGGATGCCCGACGGCTACGAGTATTACTTCTGGTATCGCGCCCACGTCGGCTACTTCGACGCGAATGGCGACTATCAGCGTCAGACGGGGCGGAAGTATAACCCCACCGATCCCGCGAACCCGATCACCATCACCGCCGACGAGATCGAGGCGGCCTACGACCCGCTCGTGGCGAACTATGACCTTGCGACCATCGACTCCGACAACGACGGCCTCACCGACTTGGTCGAGTTCATGATCGGCACAAACCCCTTCGACTACGACACGGACGGCGACGGTTTGCCGGACGGCTTCGAGGTCGTCCGCTGCGTGGACGCGGCTGGCAACATGGTGCTTGATCCGCTCAAGAGCTCCTCCAACGGCTCCGTGTCGGACGCCGTGCGCAACGATGACGGCGATTACATGGCGGAGATCACGAAGACCATGGTTCAGGTGAACATCGTCTTCGACGCGGGCGATGCCTCGCTGACCGAGACCTACTATGCGTTCCAGGACGACATCCTCGACGCGGAGGGCAATGTTCTCATCCCGTCCGAGCTCACGGTAGAGAGCGAGGTGAGATTCTTCAACACGTGGGAGTATCAGAAGGGCGATTACGCGCTGGGGGCCCTCGTCTACACGACGGACGACGCGGACAACCTCGTGAGGTTGCGGGAGGCGGTGGAGTTCCAAATCGTTGCCTCGTCGCAGCGCGTCGTCAAGCTGATGCACTTCCAGGTCTACGCCGAGAACGGCTTTGATCCGCGCGTCGGCTGGTGCTCGTGGGATCACGTGATTCGCCGCGTCCCGCACTGCATCGACACGCGGGCGTTCACGGCCTACGACGAGTTCATGCTGCTCGCGTTCTTCTGCCAGACGGGCGGCTATAATCCGGCGAACCTGCCTCCCGCGTCAAATTTGTCTTGGGAGTCGGTTTGGGCGGCCACGACGACCTCGCCCTTCAACGCCGACACCGACAAGGACGGAATCCCGGACGGCTGGGAACTCTACACGATGGGCGGGCCCGGTGCCTACACCGCGGCCGCGGGCAACGCCTACTCGCCCCTCGTCAGCATCGCCAGCGCGGCGGACAAGGATCCCGACAAGGACGGCCTTGGCTTCGACCGCGAGTTCTGCGGCGTCGAGTGCTGCGCGAAGTATGCCTCGTGCGAGACGATTGTGAACCTCCACCCCGAGTGGAAGAACAAGATTTGGCCGACCGATCCGTGGGATGCCGACACCGACGGCGACGGCCTCACGGACGGCGAGGAATACTCCTGCACGCTGTGGGACGGCTCGACCGTGACGTGGATCTTCGGCTCGGCGGAGCACACCGATCCCCTCTACGAGGATTGCGTGGACGGCGGCGGCCTCAACCCGCACTCGTGGGACACCGACCACGACGGCCTCCCCGATGCGTGGGAAATCGAGTTCCACGGCTCGATTGCGGACGCGTCGACCGTCCTCACCATCACGACCGACGAGAGCGGCGTGACGACGACCAACGAGGTCGCGACGGGCGCGGGCGCGTTGCGCGACGGCATGAACCCGACGAAGTCCGACGCGTTCGAGGACTACGACAACGACGGCCTCCTGAACTGGCAGGAATACATGGTCGGCGCGATGCGCTGCTGGCGCTACGACGACGTCACCTCGCCCTGGGTCTCGCACAAGATGACGAGCGAGGATGTCGAGGCGAACAAGAACGTTGACGACTGGTGGGCGCACGTCTTGGTCGAGCGTTGGCTCGATGTGGACGACGACGGCAACCTCGTCACCTACAACGGCGCGACAGACCCCTCGCGCGAGTTCAACCCCGGCTTCGCCAACGGGTTCTTCGACCTCGGCTCCTACTTCTCCTACTGCGACGTTCCGTGGGAGACGTCCGCCACGGTCTACGGCTCGCTCTACATGTTCAAGGACGGCGTGGATCACGACCTCCGCTATGACCTGCGCGACAACCACAACCGCTGGACGTATGCCTTGGAGAAGGAGACGCAGACGTGGATGACCGGCCCGTCGATTGACGCGCCGCTCTTCACGAACCCCGCCAACACCGACGACTACCACTACCCGCACCGCTACATCTCGTGCGACCCGCGCAAGGCCGACACGGACGGCGACGGCATGGACGACTTCTACGAGCTCTTCCACGGCCTCAACCCGCTCCTCGGACAGGCGCGTTCCGCCGACGAGGACGCGCCGTGCGACGTCGTCTTCCGGGCGTGGTACAAGTCCGACAAGTCGCCCAACCCGCCGTCCGCGCTGCGGAACTTCTGGGTGAACGGCGACACGCCGCACAACGGCACGTTCAAGAAGGGCACGGACGACATCCGCCTCAAGGCCGACGATGACGACGAGACGAAGTCCGTCTACGACTTCTACCAGTTCCCGTGGCTCGCGGGTCTGCCGGACGCCGATCCCGACGGCGACAACATCCGCAACTTGCAGGAGGCGATCCTGCCCAACGTCCAGGCGGCGTCGACCTACCAGCACACCGACCCGACGCCGCTGTGGATGACGGACACGTCCTTCGAGAACTCGCTGACGCACCGCTTCTACCAGTCTGGCACGCCCGCGTGGGCGTCGTCGGTCGGCGCGACGACCCATCCGACGGGCCGCTTCACCTACAAGGGCGTCACCTACTCGTTCAACGACTTCCCGTGGATGAGCTACAACGAGGACACGCAGGTTCTCTCCTTCGGCACGCGCTCCGCCAACTTCTGGGGCTCCGGGCAGTCGTTCTTCACCTACGAGGAGAACGAGGGCTATGACTCCGACCACGACTTCCTGAGCGACTTCGAGGAGTCGCAGGCGAAGACGAAGCCGTCGTCCGACCCGCTCCAGCACGACGACCCCATCCGCCACCAGGCGATGTGGTTCAACGGCACGGACGCCTTCCTCCAGACGCCGCTCGTCGACGAGTTCACCAACCCGTTCATCCAGTCGGGCGGCGAACTGCGGCAGAACTTCCTCTTCTTCACGGTCGAGGCGTGGGTGAAGGCCGACGCGGAGATCGTGGACGACGCGGATCTCCACACCATCCTCGAACGCGCCATTTGGACGGGGCAGTCGAACCCGGCGGACGAGAGCTTCCTGCGCAAGAACTTCCTCATCGGCTTGAAGAACGGCCGTTGGTACGCGAAGTTCGACTCGACGGGAACGGATCTCAACCAGTTCGTCGAGATCACCAACGGGCCTCAGGCGACGACGAACTGGACGCACGTCGCGGCGACCTACGGGCCGGAGGACGACGACGAGACGTCCTCGACCTCCACGATGGCGCTCAAGCTCTACGTGAACGGCAACCTCCAAAAGACGGTGCGCACGGCGATGCAGCCCGAGCATGGCCTTTCGGCGATCACGATCAACGAGTTCGGCGAACTGGACAGCCGCGTCCTCGGCTCGCACTTCCGCGCGAAGCCGATGATCTCCATGCTCGTGGGCGCGTCGGCGACGACGGCGCAGGGCATCGTCTTGGAGCACGCCTGGGAGGTGCGCCGCCAATCGAACGGCGGCGACTACCCCTACGTCAGCGCTGCGGATCAGACGACGCTCGACAACTACGGCAATTTCTTCCAGGGCTACATCGACGAAGTGCGCGTTTGGGACGGCGCGCGGACGGCCGACGACATCAAGGCCGACGTGACGGGCAAGGTGCGCTACACCTCCGCGCTCGCGCAGGAGAACCGCGCGGCCGTCTACGAGGCGTGGAAGAAGGGGGCGCGCCGCTCGCCCTCGTCGTCGAGCGAACCCTCGTCGTCGAGCAAACTCAAACTCCCGGCGGAGCTCATGTATCACTTCGCGTTCGACCACCTGCCGGGCGCGACGCGCGAGGTGGATGTCCTTCAGACGCCGGCGGGCTTCACCACGGCGGACGTCCTCACCGACTCCAAGGCGGTGTGGTCGCGTCCCGTGGGCTGGGTGAGCCCCCGCTGGAATTCGCTCGCGCTGCGCTCGACCGTCTATGCGGACGCGGCCTACGTGCCGTGGATCAACAACACGGTCGCGCACCTGCCGAACATCGACGGCACGACGGCCGACTCCGTCTACTGGAGCGAGGATTACGCGGGCGCCCTCTCCGTCACCAACACGGACTACGCCTTGTTCGCGTTCCCGCGCTCGGCGGAGGTGTGGTCCTCCATCGTCCAGCAGACGTATCCCTCCGGGTGGGCGACGAACGAGGTCTTCACGGCGAATGACATCCTCTACTCCGTGCCGACGCGCTGGAACCTCGTCTCGGCGGACACGAACTCCGAGGCGCGGCTCAAGTTCCGCTTCAACCTGCGCAACCGCGAGAACATCGGCAAGGATCTGCTGCCCTTGGGTGGCGCGTTCCCGAAGCGCATCTCCTCGGCGGAGGGCGGCATGTGGACGGACGGGGCCCCGGCCGACGCCTGGGCGCAGACGGGTCAGGACGCCGACAACAACGGCCTCAACGACGCCTGGGAGCGCTACGCGCGGGCGAACTACTCGGAGCTCGCCCCGGATGAGTCGCTCACCCGCGACACGACCGTCGTCTACAACGGCATCCGCATGCCGGCGTGGGAGGCGTATCTGCGCGACCTCGCGAAGGGGTGGCTGCCGTCCGACCGCCAGTATCACGACGAGTTCAAGGACACCCGCGACGCGGACGGCGACGGCATGCCCGACTGGTGGGAGAACATCTACGGCATCGACCGCAAGAGCGCGACGGACGGCGACCGCGACGACGACGGCGACGGCCTCTCCAACTACGCGGAGTATCTCGCGACGGAAGTCCTCCAGTTCGCGCACTGCGATCCGACGCAATACGCGA
>CAVKTW010000041.1:0-6936 GCA_963659085.1 Candidatus Methanomethylophilaceae archaeon
CTCGCCCTCGGCGACCGCCTTGAGGTTGAGGTCGAGGAGGTTCGCCTTGCGCGCGCTGATCGTCTCCTTCAGCGCCTCCGTCAGCGTCTCCGGCTTCACGCAGCGGAGCTTCTGGACGATCGCGCCGAGCAGGATCATGTTCGCGAGGCTCGTCGCCTGCATCTCCGTCGCCATCTGCGTCGCCGGCACGTAGACGGCCTCGACGTCCGTGCGCGTCACCTTGCGCGGGATGAGCGAGGAGTCGACGAAGACCGTGCCGCCGGGCGCGACCGCGCCCTCGAACTTGTCGAGCGACGGCTCGTTCATCACCATCAGCACGTTCGGGTGCGCGATGATCGGCGAGCCCACCGGGTCGTCGGAGACGATGACCGAGCAGTTGCACGTGCCGCCGCGCATCTCCGGGCCGTAGGACGGCAGCCACGAGAGCTCCTTGCCCTCGATCAGCGCCGCGTGCGCCAGAACCTTGCCGGAGAACAGGAGCCCCTGTCCGCCGAACCCCGCCATGATCGTTTCGTAAGTCATTTTACTTCGCCTCCTCGGCCGTCCGGTCCCTGAAGCATCCGAGCGGATAGAACGGAATCATCTTCTCCTCGACGAACTGGCACGCCTTGTCCGGCGTCAGGCCCCAGTTGGTCGGGCACGTCGAGACGACCTCGACGAGCGAGAAGCCCTTGCCCTCGACCTGCGTGCGGAACGCCTTCTCGATGGCCTTCTTGGCCTGGCGGACGTGCGGGACGGAGTTGACGGCGACGCGCTCGATGTAGGCGGGCGCGTCGAGCGTCGCGAGGAGCTCGCAGATGCGGATCGGCATGCCCTGGGTCTTCGGGTCGCGCCCGTAGGGCGAGGTCTGCGTGACCTGGCCGACGAGCGACGTCGGCGCCATCTGGCCGCCGGTCATCCCGTAGATCGCGTTGTTGATGAACACGATCGTCACGTTCTCGCCGCGGCACGCGGTCGAGACCGTCTCGCACAGGCCGATGGACGCGAGGTCGCCGTCGCCCTGGTAGGTGAAGACGACGTGGTCGGGGAGCGCGCGCTTGACGCCGGTCGCCACCGCCGGCGCGCGGCCGTGGCTCGCCTCGATCATGTCGCACCGGAAGTAGTCGTAGGCCATCACCGAGCAGCCGACCGGCGCGATGCCGATCGTCTTGCCCTCGACGCCGAGCGCGTCGATCGCCTCGGCGACGAGACGGTGCACGATGCCGTGGGTGCACCCGGGGCAGTAATGGTAGGGAACGTCCGTCAGGGACTTCGGCTTCTCAAACACGATGGCCATCTTACTTCGCCTCCTTCCTGATCGCCTCGAGCACCTCGTCGGCGCTCGGGATCATGCCGCCGACGCGGTTGCACATGGCGACGCGCTTCGAGCAGTCGATCGCGAGCTTCACGTCCTCGTTCATCTGGCCCATGTTGAGCTCGACGGTCAAAAACGACTTCACCTTCGCCGCCGCCTTCGCGAGCGGCTCCTTCGGGAACGGGTAGAGCGTGATCGGACGGATCATGCCGACCTTGATCCCCTCCTTGCGCGCCGCGACGATCGCGTTCTTCGCGACGCGGGCGGTGATGCCGACGGAGACGACGCAGACCTCCGCGTCGTCCATGAGGTATTCCTCCCAGCGGCACTCCTCCTTCTCCAGCTGCGCGTAGCGCTCGAAGCGCGCGTAGTTCGTCTTCTCCAGCTCGTCCGGCTTGAGGTAGAGGGAGTTGACAATGTTGTGCGGACGCTTCATCTCCGTGCCGGTCGTGGCCCAGGGCTTCGTCGCGGGGATCGTCGCGGGGTCGACGGTGTCCGTCGGCAGGACGACGGGCTCCATCATCTGGCCCATCGTGCCGTCCGCGAGGAGCATCGCCGGCATCCGGTACTTCTCGCCGAGCTCGAACGCGAGGCGCGTCATGTCCGCCATCTCCTGGACGGTCGCCGGGGCGAGGACGATGATGTGGAAGTCGCCGTGGCCGGGCCCGCGGGTCATGAAGAAGTAGTCGGACTGCGACGGCTGGATGCCGCCCAGGCCCGGGCCGCCGCGCTGGACGTTGACGATCAGGGCCGGCAGGTCGGCGCCGGCGAGGTAGGAGATGCCCTCGGCCTTCAGGGAGATGCCCGGCGAGGAGGAGGACGTCATCGCGCGCCGGCCGGTCGAGGCGCAGCCGTAGACCATGTTGATCGCGGCGATCTCGCTCTCCGCCTGGAGGAACGTGCCGCCGATCTTCGGCATGCGCTTGGCCATGTAGGCGGCGATTTCCGTCTGCGGCGTGATCGGATAGCCGAAATAGTGCCGGCAACCGCAGCGGATCGCCGCCTCGGCGATGGCCTCGTTGCCCTTCATTAGAACTTTTTCACTCATGGGGATTTCTGACCTCCAAAAATTTTTCTAACCTTTCCACTTTTCCACCTTTCCACTTTTCCACGCGCGACTGCGGGATTACCTTTCGACGGTGATCACGCAGTCGGGACACATGATCGCGCAACTGGCGCATCCGACGCACTTGGATTCGTCCACGCATTCAATGGGCGCGTGTCCCTTGCGGTTGAGCCGCGTCTTCGAGAGGGCGAGGATCTTCTTGGGACACGCGGCGACGCACAGACCGCATCCTTTGCAAAGGTCTTCCCGAAATGTCAATCGAGCCATGTTTTTCCTCCAAAAATTTCCGTGTATTATACCAAAAAAATCCAACCCCGAAATTTGGTATAATTTTCCACTATGAAACACATTCTCCTTTTCCTCGCGCTGACCGTGGCGTGGCTCGCCGCCGCCGCGCCCGCCAAGCGCGACATCAACGTCGTGCGCGCGTTCATCAAAAACGCCGTGGGCGAGACGGCCCTCGCCGAGATCGGCAAGCGCGAGGGCGGCGCGGCGTTCCTCAAGCGGTTCTTCGCCGACCAGGAGTGGATGGAGGCGTTCGCGGGATCGGGACGCCCGGGAACCTACTTCGGCAGCCGCGACGGCACCTACGCCGCGTCGCTGAAGGCGCTCGACCTGCTCGTGTGGAACGACAAGGGCAACTTCACCGAGCGGGACATCGGCCGCAACATCGCGACCGCCCTCGCGCTCGACCACGGCCACGACTGGTCGGAGGAGAAACTCGTCCTCTTCATGGAGTGCTACCGCGAGTGGGCGAAGGACGGGACGCTGCACGACTCCGCCTTCAAGCTCGACACCTGGCGGTGGCGCGAGGTCGTCTGCATGGGGCAGAACGACATGCTCCCCGTCGAGGATCTGCGCTGGATCCACGAGCACGCGACGATCCCCGCCTCGCGCTACGGCGGCATCTGCTGGGAGTCGTGCCACTACCGCGAGTTCAACTGCTTCGGCGCGTCCGTCCACGGGCCCCTCTACTACCGCCCGTGGTCGCACCGCTGGAAGACGCAGGAGCTGCGCCACCGCGTCGGCGGCGTGTGCGGCGCGCTCTCGAAGTTCGGCTCGCAGTGCGCGGCCTCGCACGGCATCCGCTCGTTCACGGCCGGCCAGCCGGGGCATTGCGCGTTCATGATCTGGGACTTCCCGGCGAACCGCTGGGGGCAGGCGTATTCGGTGACGAGCCACACGGGCGCGCACTTCACCCTGGGCGGCGACGGGTGGCCGGCCCTGGAGGAGCAGAACCGCTACTACTCGAACCCGAAGCGGATGATGGCCGAGTATCTGCGCTGGAAGGGCGACTACGACGCGTCGATGCGCCTCGTCCCGGGCAATTGGAACGCCGCCTACGACTGGTACGAGGCGATCAAGGCGAGCCCCTCGGCGGAGAAGTGGGAGGCGTTCGCCGAGACGCTGCGCGAGACGTTCGCGACGGAGCCCTGCCAGGGCTGGCAGCTCTACATGCGCTACTTGGAGGCGTTCTCCTCCAACAAGGCCGAGCGCGTGAAGGCGGCGAAGAAGGGCTTCCTCGCCTTCCATGAGAACGAGGCGCCCACCTACGAGCCGATGTATTTCAACGAGCGCGTCCTCGACGGCGTCTTCCGCATCCTCGGCACGGACGACGCGACGCTCTGGGCGCTCCTCCCCGCCATGCTGGAGGGGCAGGCCGCCTCCAAAAACTACTACCACCAGACCATCAACTGGGCGGCGGAGAAGATGATGAAAACCCCGGAGACCTCCAAGCGTTTCCTCGTGGAGGTCGGCAAGTTCTCGCAGAAGACGGGGCGCGAGCTCGACTACCGGGGGATGATCGTCAAGGCCTCGCAGTCGGAGGATCTGCAGATGTTCAAGCAAGTCTACGCGCTCCTCGACAAACTCTCGCCGAAACTCGTCCTCAAGCGCGGCGGCAAGGACTACCCGAAGGTCGACTACGGCCAGCCGCTCCTCTCGCAGGACGGGATGCTCAAGATCTCCAGCACGAGTTCGTGGGACACGCCCATCGCCTACCGCCAGGTCATCGAGGCGGCGGACTTCGAGGGCGGCAACGGCTTCCACACGGGGAAGGAGACGGCGCCGTGGGCGGAGGTGATCCTGAAGGGCGACACCGAGGTGACGGGCATCACCATCGTGAACTCCGGCGGCGGGCAGAACGGGTCGCGGCAGGTTCCCTTGGAGGTCTCGGTCTCCAAGGACGGCAAGACATTCACGAAAGTCTGGGAGAGCGACCAGGTTCAGAACGAGTGGAAGGTCGCGCTCCCCTCGCCGCACACGGCCCGCTACGTCCGCGTCGGGCGCAAGGCCGACGCGAAGAAGGAAGTCTTCCATCTCCACAAGATCCTCGTCTATGGCCGCAAGCTTTACTGATTTCAAGGCCGTCATCCTCGCGGGCGGCTCGGGCGAGCGGTTCTGGCCGCTTTCGACGTCCTCGCGCCCCAAGCAGTTCCTGCGCGTTTTCGGGCGCGAGAGCCTCCTCGTCCAGGCGTATCGGCGGCTGTCGGGTCTCGTCGCGCCACAGGACGTCTACGTCGTCACCGCGCGTTCCCTCGTCGCGGCGACGCGGCGCGAGCTTGGCGAGCTGCCGAGGGAGAACGTCATCGGCGAGCCGATGCGCCGCGACACGGCCGCCGCCGTCGCGCTGGGGCTGCGGTTCGCGGGGGAGACGGGTGTCGTCGGCTTCTTCCCCGCCGACCAACTTGTCTTGAAGCCGCAGGCCTTCCGCGCCGCGTTGCGCAAGGCGGTCGGTGTGGCGCGGCGGCGCGCGTCCATCGTGACGCTCGGCATCACGCCCACGCACGCGGCGACTGGCTTTGGCTACGTCGACCCCAAGACGGGGCGGTTCTTCGAGAAGCCCACCGCCGAGAGGGCGCGGGCGTATCTCCAGGAGGGCTTCCTCTGGAACGCGGGGATGTTCATCGCGAAAGCCTCGACGTTCCGCGCGGCGATCGCGACGCACGCGCCCGCGCTCACGCCGCTTTTCTCGGCGCGGTCGTTCGCCCGCGTCTACCCCGCGCTGCCGCGCCTCTCGTTCGACTACGCCGTCATGGAGAAGTTCGGGGACGTCCGCGTCGTGCCCGCCGCGTGCGGTTGGGACGACGTGGGCGGCTACGCGGCGTTTGACAAGCACTTCCCGCACGACCGGGACGGGAATGTCCGCGAGGGGCCCTGTTTCGTCCACGACGCGCACGGGAACATCTGTGTGGCGCGGTCGGCGCGTGTCGCGCTCCTCGGCGTCCGCGACCTCGTGGTGGTCGCGACGAAGGACGGCGTCCTCGTGGCGGACAAGTCGCGCCTCGGCGAGATGAAGCAGCTCCTCGCCGCCGCGCACGGGTGAGAGATGGCGCCGCGCAAATACCGCGTCACGCTCGCCTACGACGGCGCGAACTACTCGGGCTGGCAGTTCCAGGAGAACGCTTTAGGCATCCAGCAGCTCGTCGAGGCGGCGCTCGCGTTCATCGAGGGGGGCGAGGTTCGCGTGTTCGGCTCGTCGCGCACGGACGCGGGCGTCCACGCCAAGGGGTTCGTCGCGCACTTCTCGCTCACGAAGCCGGTGCCGCCGAAGAACCTCGTGCGGGCCTTGAACGCGCGGCTGCCCGCCGACATCCGCGTCCTCAAGGCGTCGTTCGCGAAAGACGGTTTCGACGCGCGGCTCTCGGCGCGAGGCAAGGAGTATCGCTACCACCTCTACCAAGCGGACATCCTGCCGCCCGAGCTGGCGCGGTATTGGGCGTTCTCGCACCGTCCGCTCGACATCGCGGCGATGCGCGAGGCGGCCCGACGGTTCGTGGGCACGCACGATTTCCTCTCGTTCGCCGCGAACCCCCACCGCGCGCTCGCCTCGACGGTGCGGACGATTTTCTCCTTCGATGTCGTGAAAAAGGGCCCGCGCATCGTCTTCACGGTGCGCGGCGACGGCTTCCTCTACAAGCAGGTGCGCTCGATGGTGGGCTTTTTGATCGCCGTCGGCAAGGGGAACGAACAGCCCTCGGCCGTCAGCGAGCTGCTGGAGAACCACCCGCCTCGGACGGCGCGTGTGGAGACGGCCCCGCCCCAGGGCCTCTGCCTCGTCAAGGTCTTCTACTCGGTCAACTGCCGATGTATTGGATGCCCTTCTGGCGCGTCGAGTTGACCTTCGTGAGAAGTTTGTTCGCCATCTCCATCGCGTCGTCGCGCTTCGAGACGTAGCTCTGCAGCGAGGTCATGTCTTGCTGCAGCTCGTTGTCCTCCTGGTCAAGCTCGAACTGGACATTCTGCTGGAGTTTCATGATGTCCGGATACGTCATCTTCGTCGAGGCCGTGAACCCGTAGGTCTTGAGGATCGAGACGGCCGAGCGGTCGACCGCGAGCGTGTCCGTCGTCTTCGTGTCCTTCGTTTTCTGCGCATACGCCTGATTCAGCGCGGCCAGCGCCTGCCCGAGGTCGTCGAGCTTGCGCTGGCGCGTCCGCGCGAGCGTGGAGAACGACTGCATCGTCTCCTCCAGCGCGGCGGTACGGCAGAGGGCCGCCTTTGCGACGGCCTCTCCGTAGTCTTGCCCGTGGACGCCGTTGACGGCGTAGGCGTTCTGCACCGTCCCGAGGACGGTGA
>CAVKTW010000042.1:0-6020 GCA_963659085.1 Candidatus Methanomethylophilaceae archaeon
AGCTTCCGCATCGAGCCGGACGGCACGAACTACCGCGTCGGCGACACCGTCAGCCACATGCGCGAGCAGGCGTAATCGTGTTGCCCATGGCGAAAACTTGACACCTAAAAACCTTCCTTATGGTATAATAGGCGTCAATGACCTCGCTTGCGCATCACATCTTGAAAGACTCGGGCCTCTATTCCGACGAGGCCCTTTCACGCATTGAGGCGCAGCGCGCGGCGAATCCGGGCATGGGTCTCGCCGAGGCGGCCGTCAAGTTCGGCGGCGCGGGGGAGGCGGACTTCCTCGCGGCCGTCGGGCGCGTCCTGGGGCTGGAGGTCGTCGACCTTGAGAAGGCGAACCCGTCGCCGGAGGCGTTGCAGAAGCTCCCCGCGTCCGTCGTCTACCAGTTCAACGTCCTGCCGTTCCGCGTGACGGATCAGGGCCTCACGGTCGTCGCCTTCGACCCGTTCGAGACGCGCGCGTCGGACAGCCTGCCTCTCTTGACATCGTGTCGCGTCGAGACGGCGCTCGCCACGCGGGAGAATGTCGAGAAGGCCATCAAGAAGTTCTACGGCGTCGGCGCGGAGGCCATCGAGAAGATGCTGGAGGACGGCCGCTACGACGTGGGCGACGACATCGGGACCTTGACGAAGATCGACGTCAACGAGATGGGCGAGGAGGCCTCCATCGTCCGCTTCGTCAACCAGGTCATCGCCGAGGCCGACCGCCAGGGCGCGACGGACATCCACATCGAGCCGCAGGAGACGGAGCTGCGGATCCGCTACCGCATCGACGGCATGCTCCACAAGGTGGATGTGCCGCCGCAGTTGAACCGCCTCAAGAACGCCATCATCTCGCGCATCAAGGTCATGGCGAACCTCGACATCGCCGAGAAGCGTCTGCCGATGGACGGGCGCATCGGGATCCGCCTTTCGGGGCAGGACATCGACATCCGCGTCTCGACGATGCCCTCCGCCTACGGCGAGTCCGTCTCGCTGCGACTCTTGGCGAAGTCGGGCTCGTTCGTGAAGATGCGGGACTTGGGGTTCAACGCGCGCGACTACGCCGTCGTCGAGAAGATCATCCACCGCCCGAACGGCATCTTCCTCGTGACGGGGCCCACGGGGTCCGGCAAGTCGACGTCGCTCTACTCGTTCCTCTCCGAGGTCAACAAGATGGATGTCCGCATCATGACGGCGGAAGACCCCATCGAATACCACATGGCGGGCATCAACCAAGTCCAGATGCAGGCGGAGATCGGCATGACGTTCGCGCGGGCGTTGCGCGCGTTCCTGCGCCAGGACCCCGACATCATCATGGTCGGCGAAATCCGCGACCGCGAGACGGCGGAGATCGCCACGAACGCCTCGATGACGGGGCATTTGGTCTTCTCGACGCTGCACACGAACGACGCGGCCGGCGCGTTCCCGCGCCTCATCGACATGGGGGTCGAGCCGTTCCTGATCGCGTCCGCCGTCGCGGGCGTGATGGGTCAGCGTCTCTGCCGCCGCCTCTGCCCGGACTGCCGGCGCGAGGCGCCGCTCGACCGGAAGTTCTACACGCTGGCGACGCCGCCGGCGCAGGAAACGGTCTTCGAGCCCGTCGGGTGCGAGCGGTGCGCGAAGACGGGCTACAGGGGTCGCCGTGCGCTCTTCGAGGTTTTGGAGGTCGACGAGGAGATCGAAGGGGCGATCGTCCGGCGCGAGAACGCGACGCAGATTCGCAACCTGGCGCTCGCGAAGGGGATGCGGACGCTCCGCGAGGATGGCTGGGACAAGATTTTCGCCGGCGTCACGTCGGTCACGGAAGTTTTGCGCGTCACGGAAGAATCGTGAACTTGCGTCTTTGGAAATGTGGTATAATACGCCTCCGTTTCTCGTCGGGGTCCTGTAGCTCATCTGGACAGAGCAGCTGCCTTCTAAGCAGCGGGTAGTGGGTTCGAGTCCCGCCAGGACCGCCAAGCGTTGACTTTCGGCGATTGGTTGTGGTATAATGCGGATTAAAAGATGTTGAAATACCATTTACTCATACTGTTGTCTCTCGTTTCTCTCGTGGGATGCGAGGCGGTGCGCAAGTCGTTCCTGCACGACGGGAAGGAACCTGATGTCGTGCCGACATGGCAGGAGGCGGGGCGCATCCGCCCCGGCGTCGCCCTGATCATTCAGGTGGGGACGCCCGCGTCGACGCCCGTTGTCATCAACACGCTCGTCGACCAGAATGGCGACGTCACGATGCCGCTTCTTCTGCAAGAGCCCGTCGCCTGCGACGGCTTGACCTTGGAGGCGTTCCGACAGAAACTCGTCAAGGCGTATTCGCACTATTACCGCCAGCCTCAGATCTCCGTCACGTTCGCGCCGTTCGACGGGCGGGGGGTGAGTCCATGGGGGACGGTGACGGTTTTGGGCGAGGTGGCCTCTCCGGGCCCCGTCAACATCCCCTCGACGATGGAGCTCACCGTCACGAAGGCTTTGCAGATGGCGGGCGGCGTCAAGCCCTACGCCGACAAGTCGTCCATTCAAGTCTCGCGGTGCGACGCGGACGGCAAGATCACGCGCACGTATGTCAATTTGAAGGAAATCGGCAAGGATGGTCGAGCCGACAAGGACATGGTCCTCCGCGCCGGTGATGTTCTTTGGGTCCCCGAAACGTGGTATTAACATAATAAGGAGAATAGGAGATGAAGGCAATGAGGTTGAAGATCGCTCTCGTGGCGGCGTGCGTCGCCAGTGTGTCCTTGGCCGCCAAGGTGTCCCTCTCGGACGCGCGCGCCAAGATTGGCTCGTGCATTCAGTCGCCGAGCGAGATGGCCTCGACCATCAAGTCGCTCGCGGCGGCAGACCAGCTCACGTTCCTCCGCGAGGTGAACGAGGCGATTGAGAAGATGCCGGGTTCCGTGGAGGCGAAGACGGCGCGATTCCTCAACATCAACCGCGCGGCGGTCACGTCGGCGGACGCGGGCAACCGCACGAAGATGCTCGCGGAGGTCTTCGCGACCGTTCCGCCGGTCGCGTTGACGGTCATCAACGAGCGTTTCGCGTCCGACCTCATCAACAAGGACGCCGACCCTTCGCGCCCCATCTCGGACGCGCAGTTCAAGCGCATCGCCGAGAATATCATGCGCGAGGTCAACGCGCGGTGCGCGGCGGAGGAGAATGGCGCGGAGCGCGCGGCGTTCGCCGTCTTGATGCTCGTGCGCGCGTCGAACGACTCGATCCCCGGTCTGGCGGAAGACCTCATCGCGACGCTCCCTGCCGATTCGCAGAACATCGCGCGCACCGAGTGGGTGCCGGCCGCCCTGGGCGTCAACCAGGTGAAGGATTACGAGCCCATCCTCGGCAATGTGGATCACGAGGGGAAACTCCCCGAGAACCGCGTCGTCCTGCGCTTGGCGGGCCCGCAGCTTCTGGAGTCGATGCTCGGCGATGTCGTCGAGGGCGTGCCGCTCATCAACCGTTCGCACGATCCGTTCATCGACTATGGCATGGGTTTCCGCGACGTCGATCTCGTTCCGGTTCCTGTCGAGCCCATCGTTCCCGTTGAGCCGGGTGGCTACCAAGGTCAATATATCGGTTTTTAACCCATCGTTCGAATCAGGAGGACAAATCTCATGACCATGAATCGTCTGAAGATCGCCCTTGCCGCGTTCGCCGCCACGGGTTCCGTCGCCTTCGCGGAGATGATGGATCGCCCCGTCGGCATCAAGATTGGCGAGCGCATGACCTTGAAGCCGTATCTGTCGATCTCAGGCTCCTATGACTCGAATGTCAATGGCGGGAAGGATGGCGGGGAAGACGTCGCTTGGGTGGTGAACCCCGGCCTCACGCTCGACTACCGCTCCGAGCAGTGGACGGCGACGGCGAATGTCTTTTACCAATATAACGCCTACTCGAAGAGTCGGTCGGCGAGCGAGCGCAGTTATCACGCCTATGGCGAGGATCTCACGCTGCGGTGGATGAACTCGCTCCCCGGCGAGCGCGGTTGGACGCTGATGCTCTCCGAGAAGTATCAAGTCATGAACGAACTGGAGAGTTTTGTCGACGGCATTGACCATGACTACTCGCGCGACCGCCAGGAGCTCAAGTTCGCCGGCGTCTTGGAGCGGCGCATCACCGACCGGTTCCACGGCAACGTCAACGCGAACTGCTACTGGCTCGACTACAAGAACAACAACAACCAGAAGAAGAGTTACGGCCTCTATGGCTGGAATCGCTGGGGTGTTGGCGCGGAGTTGGGCTACGCCTTCTCGCCTTGGACGGATCTGATCATCGCCGGCAGTTACCAGGATTACGAGCAGGAGAACCGCGATAACAACTACTATGACAGCCACCGTGAATACGGGCAGTCGCAGGGGTCGAGCGGTTACACGGCGCAGGTCGGCTTCGGCTCGTATGCGACGGATCGCATCTCCTACCGCGCCCTCGGCGGCTGGTCAACCTACGAGTATGACGAGGGCGGCTCGAGTTCCGAGGGCTTCACCTACACCCTTAGCATGAACTGGAACATCTCCGACACGTGGAAGACGATGCTCATGGCGACGAGCTACTACCAGCCGTCGGAGCGCGAGTTCGGCTCCTCGCAGCGCACCGATTCGCTCTCGTGGGGCATCGCGCACGCCATGGTGCAGGGCAAACTCCACGCGACGGCCGACATCGCCTACCGCCGCGAGGGGCGTGAGCATACCGCCGTCTCCAGCTACGATTACGACCTCGACATCTACACGGGTCGGTTGGGCCTCACCTACATCCTCAACCGCTACCTCCAGGTCTACGGCACGGTCGAATACCGCCAGTCGATCACCGAGGGCGACAGCGCGCGCGGCTCCAATTACGACTACGACCGCTTCCGCGCCACGATGGGTCTGCGCTTCACGTATTGATTCTTGGAACGCGTGCAGAAGCTGATCGCGAAATACGGATTGGCGGCGCATCTTGCTCTTGTGGCAGTCGCGCCGCTTTTCCTATGCCCGTCGGCTGTTTTGTGGATTTCGCTTTTGGGGGCGGTCTTCCTCGTGATGGAACCCTCGTGCCTCAAGCGGGAGTCCCTTCACGACGCGAGGTCGCGCGTCATGCGCACGGTTGTTCGCGACCCCGCCTTTTGGGTTCTGCTCGCGCTTCTCCTCCTCGCGCTCGTCTCGTTTCTCAACGGTGGCGTTGAGCTCGCCTACGATGCGCAACTCGCCTCGTGGACGATTGGAACGGGGCCGTTCCCCCTCCTGCCCGCGTCTCGTTCGGGTACCGACTTTTCGCTCGTCGCCTGCGCGGCGGCCGCGCTCGTCGTGATGACGGGTGCGCGTCACGCGCTTGGGAAATCGGCGCGGCTCGCGTTCGGTTTAAGCGCGTCCTTCCTCGCGGCGGTGGGTGCGGGGGTGAGCACGTTCCTCATTCAGGATGGGTCGGCCGCTCTTCGTCAACTCGCCGAATGTTCTTTCCTCAATCCCTCGTTCGCGGGCAGCGCCTACGGCCTTTACCTCCTCGTCGCGACGGCCACCTTGTCGATGACGTTCGAGAAAAGGTGGCTGACGGCGATCCCCGTCGCGTTCGTCGCCGTCTCGGGCAATGCGATGGGGCTTTTCGTCTTCGCGCCGACGGTTCTGACTCTTTTTTACGCGTCTCTCGCCCTCGTCCTGTTCGCCTACTCCTTCTTTTACCTGCGCGTGAAGGGGACGAACAACCTCGACTTCAAGTGCCTCGTCGTCTTTTCGTTGGCGGTGGCGTTGGCCGCCTTGGGCATCCTCTCGCTCCTCCCGAAAGACTTGATTGACGTGAAGGTCGCGGCGTTCTCGACGGGCGCGTGGCTGCCCGACGGGTTCTTCGAGCTTCGCCGCGCGCTCGGAGACCTCGCGTTCCGCGCGTGGCGCGAGAATCCCTATCTTGGCTTCGGCTTCGGGTCCTTCGATCTCGTTCTTCAGTTCTTCGCGACGCCCGCCGAGTGGACGCACATTTCCTCCCTCCAACAAGCTCCCCTCAACGGGTATTGGATGGTTCTCCTCCAAGGGGGCGTCGTCGCGGCGTTCTCCATCCTGGTGATCGTCGTCC
>CAVKTW010000043.1:0-10832 GCA_963659085.1 Candidatus Methanomethylophilaceae archaeon
GGTTCACGAGGTCGCAGTTGTGCATGTGCTGCGCGTAGTAGTCCATGTCGTGGAAATGGATGATGCCGTCGCGGTGCGCCTGGACGACGTCGGGCGGCAGGAGGAGGCGGCTGGCGACATCCTTCGACACCTCGCCGGCCATGTAGTCGCGCTGGACGGAGTTGATGCGCGGGTTCTTGTTGGAGTTCTCCTGCTTGACGTCCTCGTTGTTGCTCTCGATGAGCGAGAGAATCTGCTCGTCGGTCGTGTTCGCCTTGCGCGCGAGCTCGCGCTGGTAGCGGTAGACGATATACTTCTTCGCGACGGCGCGCGAGCCCAGCTCCATGATCTTGTTCTCGACGACGTCCTGGATCTCCTCGACCTGCATCGCCCGGTCGCGCGCCTCGCACACGCCGGCGACCTCCTTGGCGATCAGGCGGATGCGATCCTCCGAAAGAGCCTCCGTGGGGTTGACGACGTTCGAGGCCTTGCGAATGGCGTCCTCGATCTTCGAAATGTCAAACGGGACCTCCTGCCCCGAACGCTTGATGATCATCCTCTGCTTCATTTTTCTCTTCCCTCTTTAAGTTGACTGTTTTCTATAATACACAAAATATGGTAAGAAGACAAGAGGGGAGATACAATCTATTGTATGACGCGCGAAACGTAGTCGCGGTAGATGCTCTCGGCGCGAAGGCCCGCCGGCAGGGAGACTTCCCCCGGTTTGAGCCTGTCAAGCGCGGCCAAAAGCGACGCGGGGTCGTGCGCGGAAAACGTCTCGCCAAAGCCCGTTCGCGCCAAAAGTTCCCCACACTCGCCGTGCAGGGACGAAAGGACATGGAGATGCGCAAGGAGGTAGTCGGCGAGTTTGTAGGGAAGCCCCACGCCGCTTTCGTCAAGCATGGGGATAAGCCCCACGTCGCACGAGGAAAGGAGTTTCTTCAAGTCGCCGTCGTCCAAATAGCCATGGAAGGTGACGGCCTTTTCAATCCCAAGCGTCCGCGCCCGCTCGCGCAAGGCCGCCTCCTTGGGGCCCGACCCCGCGATGTCGAGCGTCACGTCGCGCCGCCTTGAAACGGCGTCGAGCGCCGTCTCAAGGTCGTAGCCCGCGCCCAAGTTGCCAATGTAGACGAGGCGCGTGAAGCGCGTCCGAAACGTTCCCACCGGCCTCTCGTCGCCGCCCTCGATTCCGTGGTAGGCGAGGAAGAAATCGTCGCGGCGCGAGAGCGCGGCATACGCCCGCGACACCCCCGTGACGAGATCGGCCTCGCGGTAGATCTTTCGCGCGGCACGCGTCATCGATCCGAAGACGAGGTTCGTCAAGCCTTTCAAAGGGCGCGGCAAGAGGCGCGAGAACGTCTCCGGCCACGCATCTTGAATGTCGCAGACGAATGTCGCGCCCACCCGCCGCGCCACGGCACGCGCGGCCTCACACAGCCCCAAGGGGGGTGCGCTCGCAATGACAATGTCCGGCCTCTCGCCCGCGTCGCGCTCAAGGAGGAGACGAGCCTCCCGCCGGAACGTCGCGGCGAGGGCGCGGTGCGAAAACGCGCGGGCGAGGCACACATTCTTCGCATAGGGTCGCGTGGGAAGGAGCGTGAGCGCGACGGGTGAAGGAACATCCCGGACGAACACGCGCTTTTTCTTGCGGGCGTGGCTGAAGTCGCTCGTCCACAAACGCACCGCGCACCCGGCTTGGGCGAACGCCCGCGCCATCAGCCAGTAGCGTTGCGGACGGTTGCCCTCTTGGGGCAAGTTGTCAAAGGGGTTGACGATCCAAACCCGACGACCCATCAGAAACTGCTGTCGTAGGAGGAGTCGGCCTTCAAACGCTCGATGGTCGTGGGAACCGCGTTCGTCGACAAGATGCCGAGTTTGAAGAAGAAGGGCGTGGTGCGCGGATACGCGTGCCAGCCGTAGCTGTAGCCGGCCGACTCCGTCGAGAAGGGATCGACGAGCTCGATGGTCGAGGTGAAGGGCTCCGTGTCTGTCGAGGTCGTGAAGGAGCCGGAATCGAAGATGAACGAGCGGAACGGCAGGTAGCCCTCGTTCAGCGACTGACCGTTCGAGAGAAGTCCGAGAACCTGCATCGACTCGCTCACCCAGCGGCCGGCATACGTGTCGCTCTTCGCGTAGTCAAGACCCTGCAACCGCTGCGGCGCGTAGGCGACGGTCGAGACGGTGTTCGAGAGGAAGAGCTTCGCCTTGATTTGCACGTTGGTGAAGGACACCTTCGTCGTGCCGTAGGTGCGCGTGCGAATCTTCTGCGTGTCGACTTCGGTGATGCCGTAGTTGAACGTCCAAAGCGGATCGGCGGCCGCCTCCGCCTCATTCTCTGCGAAGGGCGGAATGTCGAGCCAATACATCTCCACGAGGCTCAGCCGCGTTTCAGCGCCGTTCAACTCGCGCGCGGCGGCGAGTTTGATGTCGTCCACGCTGCGGTCGGGCCACTGCTCGGACAGCCACGCGACGACCGAGGGCGCGTAGGCGCCGGTGATGTCGATGTAGTCCTGAAGCCCCTTGTCCACGCCCTCCGACGCCTCGACCGTGCAGGTGCGACCCGTCGGCGCGATGGTGTAGAGGAAGGAGGCCTTGTTCCGCGCCTCGTGCTTGGCCTTCACCTCGCCGTCGACGGTGAGGGCGGCGAGCTCATACCAAGGATCCGCCGTGTAGGTGACGTTCGTCGTCGCGCCCTGCGGCAGGACGAACTTGAAGACGGTGTTCGTGAGGCCTCCGATCTCCTGCACGAGGTGCGAGCCCAAGAGGCGCACCGTCACCCAGGCGTTCGTCCCGTTGGGCACCACGAACCAGTCGTCGGGAATCGTCTGGACGAGGCCGTCCTGCGTCTTGTTGGCGCGTCCCGGCGTGAAGACGAGTTTCGAGGTCCACGTCGCCGCCTGGCCGGGGTTGAGCGTGGCGACGTCCGTCGCGCCCGTGATGACGCCCGCCGACGCGAGGCGGAGGCCGTCGTCGAGGCGGGCAATCTCATCGCCCGCCACGAAGCGGATGGGCGACGAGTCCGCCGCCTGAAGCTGCGCGCAGAGGTTCGTGGCCTCGTAACGCCACCCATAGGTTTTTGTGGCGAACGTGTTGGTGCCGCCCAAGACGAACTGGTGCTCGATGACGCCGGAGGGTCGCACGAGTTCGAACTGGAAGGGGCGCGAGTGTTTGAGCGTGCCTTTCTCCGCCGAATTCACGATGCCGTCGCGGCTCCACACGCCGTCGAGCGCGACCTGCTTGCCGTCCTCGTCCTGCGGGCCGCCGGCCAATTCCGTCTCGGGGCTGCCGACGACGAGGAACGCGAAGCCGCTCGTCTCGTTGCGGGTGCTCGTCGCCGGGAAGAGCTCGCCCGCGCCGAACTTGCCCATGACCCACCGGTTCGTGTTCATGTCGGTCAGGCGCAGAAACCAACCCGTCATGTCGATGCCGGAGGGGAGGCAGACCTCGATGAACTGGTTGGCGACGTTCGAGGACGTGCCGTCGTTGAAGTTGACCTCGTTGATCCACGCGCGGCCGGGGCTGATGGAGTCGAGGATCGTGTAGGCGGAGAAGAGGTCGGGGTTCGACTCCGAGTAGCCGTTCTTCGCGTTGAGGTCGACGGGGTGGTACCAGTCGGGGCGCGTCCAGTCGGCGGGGCTTTCGAGCGTGATGGGGTCATACTCCGTGCCGTCGCGGTCGCGGTAGGTGACGAGCACCTGATACTGGACGGTCGCCGTCGTCGCGTCCGTCGGCGGGACGAGCGAGTCGGCGTCCTCGCCCACCGAGCGGAAGACGAGGTCGTCCGTCCCCGTCGCGCGTTTCAGGGGGATCGCCTCGGAGCCCACGTCCTTCCAGTTCCCGTAGCCCCAGGGCGACGTCCCGCTGTAGTAGCAGAACGACACCTCGAAGCTGTCGGGGTCGATCTCGTCGGTGAGCTGCGTCAGGGTGAGCTTCGTCTGGATGCCCCAGCTCTCGCCCACGAGCGGCTGTTCGCTCGACGAGAGGATGTCCTCGATGACCGCCGAGGTCATGAGGTTCTGGCGGAAGGGCCGCACGTAGTCGAACGTGACCGTCGGCTGGATGCGCTCGCCCACGAAGATCTCGTCGAGGATGACGCGGTCGACGTCCGGCGTCTGGGAGATGGACTTGGCGGCCGGCGTCTCGACCTGGAACTTGACGGCCTTGTAGGTCTTCCCGCGCGAGGCCCACGAGAAATCGGCGAAGGAGGTCGTCGTCACCTCGTTCGTCTGCAACACCTCCCACTGCCCGTTGACCGAGTTGCTCGCGCCGTAGAGGATGACGCGCCCCGCGTTCGCCGTCTCGGGCCCCTTGGTCGAATAGAGACGCGCCTTGAAGGAGACGGAGCCGACGCCGCTCTTCGTGTTGGTCGACGCATTCTTGAACGTCGGCGAGACGATGGCCGGGTAGTTCGAGGCCGCCCGGTCGCGATCCTCCGCCGAGACGCCGTTGAGCGAGTTGTTGAGCGCGAGGTCGAGGCCGTGGCCCGTCTCGCCCTGCAAGGTGATGTCGTTGAGGAACATCCGCTTCTCGGAGTCGGTCGCGTCGCCGACGCCGCGCAGGTTGTAGCCGAACCAGCTCGAATCGTCAAGCCCCGGCTCGTCGGAGACCGTCATGCCCGTGATGGTGATCTGCCCGTAGGTGACGTTCTGCGCCGCGTTCGTCGCCTGGATGCCGGCGGCGGCGACCACGTTCGTCGGGATGAAGAGGCGGAAGACGCCCTTCACCGGCGCGTCGGGCTGGTTGTGGAGGCCGAGGTAGACCGACTTCTTCCGCGCGGGGTCGTTGCTGAGGTCGGCGTAGGAATACCGCTGGAGCGTGATCCACGTCCCAATGGGCTCGTCCTGACCCACGTCGACGCTCTTGATCGACTGGTTGTAGCTGTCGGTGCCCGTCAGGTGGATGGCGACGCTGTTCGTCGCCATCTGAAGCCAAACCTCCGTGCCGGGCGAGGGGTTTCTGTAGGAGAACGACACCTTGCCCAAGCCGTCGAGAATCGGCGAGCGGACGGAGACGGGGCGCGAGGAAACGGCGCGGGACGGTTGCAAGAGGAGGCTCCGGCCGTAGCTCGTGTCGTCGTAGACAACGCCCTGCGTGTAGACGTAATCGGACGCGCGCGAGCTGATGCTCTCGTGGTCGGGGGCCTGCCACTGCTTCTGCGTCACGCCCTTGATGGCGACCTCCACATTGCTCGCGCCTGTCTTCAGCTGGACATCCCACGAACCCGTCCGCCGCAGCGAGAAGGTGTAGTCCTGATACGCATAGCCGGTGACGGTCTTTTCGTCCACTTTGACGAAGGCCTTGCCAGCCGGTATCGTGGTGTCCGTCGATTTGAGGTAGAGCTCCAGCGTCTGGGAGAGGTTCTTCGGCATGCGAAGCCCCTTCCACTGCGGATACTCGGTGTAGGTGTAAGCCTCGAAGCGGTTGGGCATGAGGACCCAGTATTTGCTGAGGTCTTCGCGGTCGAGGATAAGCCCCGCCGAGGGGTAGGCGAACTTGTTGTCCGATCCGTCAAAATACTTGCCACTTCCATATATCGCGTCGCCCGCCGTCTGGACGACGTCGCCGAAGAGCGGACTCTTGTAGTGGAAGGGGTTGACGAACTCGGCGGGGCAATCCTTCGCGCCGATGCCATACGCGCCCGATTTAAGCGGGCTGTCCTTGTCAACATAGACAAGGCCGATGTGCTCGATCGATTCATCGCCGAACGTCGCGTTGGGGTCATCCCCGTCGGGGTTCTGCTTCACCTTGTCGGAGCGTCCGCAGATGATCTTCGTCGAGCCGTCGGGCTGGTTTTCAAGCGACATGAAAAGCGCAAAAAAGTAGTGTTTCGACCTGTCGTCCCACCACATGTAGCGATCCTGCCAGTCCATCGCGCAGAGCTGCGTCACCTGACCGTCGCTCGTCCACTTGTAGAGCGCGAGTTGGATCTGCTTGTCGGAATAGACGCGCTCGACGCGGAACTCGTAGCAGCCGTGCGCGGGCGAATAGTAACCGATCACGGACACCGCCGCACCCGCCGACATCTCGCCGTCCTGTGCGCCATTGCGCGGCGAGTTCTGGCTCATCGTCGCGGGCGCGAAGAAGGTGTAGTTTGACTCGAAGAGCGAGTTGCCCGACCACGCGAAGGCGGAAGGCGAATACGACTGGCCGAGGCGCGCGCTCACCGTGATCTCGTCGATGCCGCTGGGGCGCGAGGGCCCCGTAAAGGTGAGCGAGCCCTTGCCCGCGCCCGCGAGTTTGACGGCCATCCCGGAGCCGTCGAGGCGGCTGGCATCGCTGTGTTTCGCCTTTTCCACCAAGCGCGAGGAAATGAAGGTGAGGTTGTTCGCCGTCCACTGGTTCGGCGTCAGGTGCGTCGCGTAGACGACATCCTTCGGGTAGCCGGGGTCGTCGCTGTTGGCGAGCTCGAACGTCTCGTTCCACGCCGAGTTCGTCGCGACGTAGGCGTTCCACGCGCTCATGTCGAGCGTCGACGTCTTCATGGCGATGTCGTTGACGCCGTTCGTCGGGAAACTCGCCCGGAAGACGTCGGCGACGGCGTAGGCGTCGTGCCAGTGGTTGAAGTTCTGGTATTCGGCGCGGGAGACGGCCCACGTGAGGAACTTGGAGGAGAACTTGAACTCGTAGTAGTTCGCGTTGTGGTCGATCTCGAAGGCGATGTCCGCCCCGTCCTGCACGGCGACGCCGTTGGCCGGGATGGCGTTCGTCGCGGCCGCGTCAAGCCCGTAGATGACGGACACGCCGTCCACGGCCGTCGCCCCCGCCGCTGTCTTGTTCGAAAGCTCGAACGTCGCCCGGCACATCCCCGTCGCGTTCGTCGGAATGGGAACGAGCACGCGCCACATGTCGTCGTCGACAAGTTCCATCGGATAGTCGCCCGCCATCTCCGTCGCGTCGCTCGACAGAATCAACCGCGCCCCCTCCCACGCGCTCGCGCCGCGCCGGAGGCGGAAGAACCAGTCGCTGCCGCCCGTGGGCTGGCCGGCGACGTTGAGGCGGTTCGTGACGAAAAGCTCCTCCTCGGAGTAAGGCACGCCAAGACCCGTCCCCGAATAGTCCACGTAATCGTAGTAGGGGGCGGAGAGCGCGGCCTCGAACCAAAACTCGATGTCGCCCTGGCGGTCGGGAAGTTCCATCGGCGACACGGACACGTAGTCGCGCGCGGGGTCGAGCGTGAGCGTCTTCCACTCGTCGATTTCCTGCGCGAGGTAGCGCCAGCGGTAGTGGATTTTCGCGTCGGAGACGAACGTCCGAGGATCGGCGAGCGTGTCGAGGCCGTTTGTCATTGGCACGAGGGCGGCGCGCGCGTAGGCCGCCGTTTCGCCCACGCCGGGGAAGGGCACCGTCGTCGCCATCTCCTGACCCATCAACAAGGCCCCGCGCTTGTCGCCGTCCGTCTCGTCGTAGTCGCCCGTGGGCACGAGATCCGCCGACATGGCCGGATACGAGGCGATGATGTTGTCGAAGAGGATCAAAGCCTCGTCCTCGGAGACCCGCGCCTTCGCGCTGTCGCGCACGATGCGCAGACGCAAGGGCCCCGCCGCCTTCAGGGGAACGACGACGCGGTAGAAGTTCTCCACCGTGCCGCCGTTGGAAATGGCAAGGTTGAAGACGTTCGTCGCGAGCGTCTCGGCGACGAAATCGTCCGTGCCGTCCTTCTTGTAGAGGATGAGAGACTCCACCGGCTTCCAGGCGTTCGCGAGGTTCGCATACCAGTCGTCGCTGCTGGCACTCGCGGAGTCGCCGCTGTTCTCGTCGGTGGGTTCCAGCCCTGAGTCTGTCGCGGTCGCATACTCGACGCGCAACGCGAAGTTGGCGCCGTCCGCGCTCGTCTCGCCGTTGACGACGTCGAAGTAGAGCGCACCCACCCCCTCCTCGAAATAGCTGGAGTAGATCGCCGCGCCCACCTTGTTCTGCATGACGACGCAACCGGCCCCCGTTTGATCCGTCGCCATCCTCAATCTGTTGTCGAAACGATACGCCGTCGAGGACTTCCACGGCAGATAGTTCCGGCCGGCGTCCAAACCCGACGACGCGCTTGTCGGGAAGTTGTTGCCGTGGCGGCAGTCCTTCAAGTGCCACAGGCGAGAGCCCCCGTTCTTGCGGAGAACGCTCTCCGTGCCGGCCATCAAGTTCAACGACGACACGGACGAGGCCGTCGTGTTCAGAAGTTCCCAATACGTCGTGGCGGACTTTGAGCGGTTATTGTAGCCCTGATAGTCGATGGGGCAGGATGCGATGATGTCGCGGTTCATCAGAAGGACGCGCCCCGAATCGCCGTTCGTGCCGCCAATCGCCGTCTTGGGGTCGTGCTGAACGAAGCGGATCTCGATCTTCTCCTGAATCGGTTGGTAGCCCGTCGCGTCCGCCATCTCGAAAACCGCGTAGTAGACGCCCGCCGAGGTGACGTCGGAGAGGCTCGCGACCGAGACATCGGGATTCGTCGCCGAAACATACCGCACCGCGACCTCGCCCTCGCGCAACGCGCCCATCGTTATCACAAACGTCGGCGTCCCCTCGGAGAGATCGACCGTGCGCGGCGTGACGTCGGGCGTTTCAAGCCACTCGTTCACCTTCAGCCCCTCGTGGTAGGTGAGCGAGTTCGTGAGGAACGAGGCGGAGGCGGCGACGGAATCGTATTCCGCCCGAATCCACTCGGGCGAAAGCGTCCCCTTGCGCAGGCGCGTCTCGTCGAACTTGCCGCCAACGGAATACGCCCCCGCCCCCGCACTCGCCGAAAAGCCGCCGCCGAGGAAGAGGTCAAGGCTGTTGTCCGTCACGCCTGCAATCGTGCCGGAGGCATTCTCCACGCCGTTCGTGTAGACTTTGAGCCTTGTGCCGTCATAGGCGAAGACGAGGTGCGTGTAGTTCGTCAAAGTATTGGGCTTCGAGGTCGGGAAGACAGTGGCGGAGAGACTTGTTGAACCGTCGCCGCGCACGATGAACCTATCGCGGGCGTTTTGGGGGTGCTCAATCGACCAACCCGTGTCCGCCGTCTGCGACGCCTTGCGCGAAACGACGGCGACAAGATTCGCGTAATTGTCGAGCTTGATCCATGTCGAGAAGACGAACTGCCCGCCGAGGCCAAACGAATCGTAGTTGGGGACGACGAGATGGTTGCCCCACGCGCCCGGATAGGTGCTTTCGATGACGCGCGCGCGACCCAACACGCCGTCCGCGCTCACCATGCGCGAGACATCGCCAACAGTGCCTTTGTTCGGCGTCGCGTCAAGGCCGTGGCCCGTCGAGTCGGCGGACGCGGTCGCCCCCGCCGTCTCGGCGGAAATCTCCTCGCCAAAATGCCAAACGCCCGTGTAATCGGACCAGACCGCTTCGGAGTTCGGCCCTTGGACGGCCGCGCCCGTCTTCACGTTCCACCACATGTCGAACGAGAACTCCGGCGTCAATTCCGGGATTTTCACCCAGACAATCGATTCGCCCGACGTGTCCCATGTCTCCACGTCGTAGTCCAGCATCGCGTCGCCGGCGATGAACGCGAGTTTCGAGCCGTCAGAACCCGCCTGCGCATACTTGAATCCGGGGAGACGCTCTTCGGAGATGCGCACGACGAGCGGGAAATCCTGCAGGGACACGTCCGCCGCCAAGCCCTTGACCGTGAACGCGATGCGATCCGAGAAGACGCTCCCCGGGTCGTCCCACACGCTGAAAGCGACGATCTTCTCCGCCGACGAATAGTTCGTCGTTCCCGCGACCGTCGCCTTCACGAACCACGTCCCCGCCGTCGTCGGCGCCGTCGCGCTCCAGTCCTTCGCCGTCTCGCTCGCGGCGTAGGTGAACGTCCAACTTGAGCCGAATGTCGCCGTCGCCGTCGGGGTCGAGGGTGTGCTGCCCGCCCGATACGGCGTCATCTCCACGGATGTCACCTCGTTTGGCGCTTGCGCGATAACCCACGAGAATGAATAATCCTCGCTCGTCAGAGAATCGTCCGCCGTGTCCCAAACATAGCCCTCCTTGCCCTTCTCGTTGTCGAGTTTGACGACGCACGCGTAGGATGTCGCGTAGGTTCCCGTGAGGACGCCGCTGTCAAGCGTCATGTGCTCGCCCAGCGTCACGCCCGTCTGCGTGGCGCCCGTGTAGACAAGACCCGTCGCGATGGTGGGATAGGCAACGCGGATGGGGGTGATCTTCCATGTGACGGTTCGCTCCACGTTGTTGGATGTGTCGCTCCAAATGAAATCCCCCGTCGGCTTGACCGTGAATGAATACGTGCCATACGCCGTCGCGGCCGTCGTTCCGCCCGTCACCTCGTAGGCGAGAGACGACGCAACGGCCGTCTGCTCATAACCCGTCCATGTGAGCGTGGGCCCCGTCGGGCAGTCCACCTTCGTGTCGTAGACGGCCACAAGGCGGATGATGACAACACCATCCGCGCCATCGCCCGCCTTCGTTCCGCGTCCGCCGCCGCCACCGCCAGAACCCGTGTTGGCAGTGCACGCCTCCGCCGACGTGGAGTAACTACCGCCCGTGCCGCCGACACCGCTTCCGCCCGCACCACCTGTGCCTGTGCCGTTCTTTCCACCGCCGCCACCGCCGGCGTAGGCGCACGACGTGCCGGAAATATCCGTCACGCAACCACCGCCTCCGGCACCCGCCGCCGTTCCGGCGTCGCCACCCGCCCCTCCGGCACCGCCACCGCCCGCGCCGCTATTCTTCGAGGCCTTGCCACCCGCGTTGCCCGCAGCCGCGACTTTGTCACCGTCAACTCCCATGCCATCGCCCCCCTTGGCGGCGCCACCCGCATAATCTTTGGTGCCACCACCGCCTGAACCACCAGCGGCACCGGCGGAGTTTCCACCGCCACCGCCGCCACCAATGGCGCGGTAGAGGACAGT
>CAVKTW010000044.1:0-2622 GCA_963659085.1 Candidatus Methanomethylophilaceae archaeon
ATGGAGCTCGACGACGACGAGATCGAGATCGAGGTCGGCGGCAAGACGGGCCGCGTCCGCGCGAAGGCGACGCTCGCGCAATTGAAGGAGGCGGCCAAGCGCGGCGAGAAGATTCCCTGCGGCAAGATCGTCGACTCGCCCAAATACCGCATGCGCGGCCTCGTCTTCGACGTCGGGCGCAAGTTCCACTCGCTCGACTTCCTCTACCGCGTCGCGAAGGCGATGAGCTACTACAAGATGAACGTCCTCCACGTCCACCTGAACGACTGCACGATCGAGAAGAACCCGAAGGCCGACTGGTCGACGAAATACGCGGCGTTCCGTTTGGAGAGCGAGAAGTTCCCGCAGCTCACGTCCAAGGACGGCTTCTACACGAAGAAAGAGTTCCGCAAGTTCATCAAGGACTGCGAGAAGATCGGCGTGACGGTCATCCCGGAGATCGACGCGCCCGCCCACGCGCTCTGCTTCGACCGCGCCTTCGGCCTCGGCAGCGAGGCCTACGGCAAGGATCACCTCGACCTCGTGAACAAGCTCGACGAGTGCGTCACGACGATGACGGAGGTTCTCGCCGAATACCTGACCGGGCCCGACCCCGTGTTCGCGAACCACTACTGCCACATCGGGACGGACGAGTATTCGAAGGCGGCCGCCGAGCAGTTCCGCGCCTACACCGACCGGATGATCAAGGCCGTCGAGAAGATGGGCGGCAAGGTCTGCCTGTGGGGCGCGCTCACCCACGCGAAGGGGACGACGCCCGTCAAGGCGAGCCGCGACATCATCGTCGACATCTGGCACAACCCCTACTACCAGCCGCAGGAGGCGCTCGACGCGGGCTACTCGCTCATTTCCGTCCCGGACGGCCTCGTCTACATCGTGCCGAAGGCGGGCTACTACTACGACTACCTCAACCTGCCGCACCTCTACAACAACTGGGAGCCCAACGAGTTCGGCCAGGGCTTCAAGATCGACCCGAACCACCCGCAGCTCATGGGCGGCAAGTTCGCGATCTGGCACGACCTCTGCGACAAGAGCTGCGACGAGCAGGGCAGCTGGGACCGCGTCTTCCCCGCCATCCAGACGCTCGGCCAGAAGTTTTGGTCGGGCAAGGTCGAGGGCGAGAGCTGGGAGGATTTCTCCAAGCTCATGAAGGAGACGCGCTCGCAGTTCTGACATGAGCCAGGAGTGGAACATCAAGAGCCGCGGCCACGTCTGCTCCGTCTGCGGCCAGCCGCTCGTCGACAAGACGCCGATGGTCAGCGTCCTCAAGGAGGTCGCCGACGGCTACGAGCGGCTCGACTGCCACGGCGCGTGCTGGAAGACCCTCCCCCGCGACTGGGAGCCGTTCTCGTTCTGGGACGGCGTCTACCTCGCGCCCGTCAGGGAGGCGAAGGCCGAGCCGCTCAAGAAGGAGGACGCCGGCGAGCTCCTGCGCCAGCTCGTCACGCTCGACGACCCCGAGATGAAGAACGTCGTCTACGTGCTCGCCGTGATGCTCGAACGCTCGAAGATCCTCGTCGAGCGCGACGTGAAGGAGCTGGAGGACGGCACCTACCGCCGCGTCTACGAAGACCGCAAGCAGGGCGACACCTTCGTCATCCTCGATCCTCGCATCCGCTTGGAGAACCTGGCCGACGTCCAGGCGCAAGTCGTCTCGCTCCTGTCGGGCACGAAGACGCTCTCGGACGTCGTTCGCGGGGATGAAACTCACGCCGAACCAGTCTAAGGCGCTCGACTGCCTCGCGCGCGGACGCATTCTCCCGACCCTCGTGTGGGAGGACGGCGATTGGCACGCGCGGTGGCAGGCTCTTGACGACTCCCCCGCGCACGAATCGCTTGACATTTGGGTCGATGCGTTCTGCCGCGAGGCGACGATGACGGTCTCGACCGAACGCGCCGAGGATCGCCGCCACGAGACGCTTCACGACGCGTGGATGGCCGCCTTGCAGTCGCAGACGGGTCTCGTGCGCTGGCGCGACGACGAGTGCCAGCAGTTCGCGAAGGATCTCGACGCGTGGAGCGAGACCGTGCGCGGCGCGGAGGCGGGACAAGCGGACGTCGCCTTCTCCCTCACGCCGCCCCAAAAGATGGACGGCCTTTTCACGCTGTCGACGACGATTCCAAAAACCAAGGCCGCGTTCCTCGCCTTGGGGCAGGCGACGCGCGTGGCGGACATCCTCTGCGGGTTGCGCCGCGACGGAAAACGCCTCGCGCTCCACCTCTCGCGTGACGAGGCCGACGCCTTCTGCGCCGCCGCCGTGCCGTCCCTGCAGGCGGCCGGCTACACCGTCACGGGCGTCGCGCCCAAGGCGAGCGTGTCCGCCGAGGCCGTGGCGGCGGCGGGCGGGAAAAAGGACGCAACGCCCGCCGTCTCGTGCCGCGTCCTCGTCGACGGCGAGGCGGTGTCCGCCCGCGAGCTCCGCTTCCTCCTCGACCAGGAATCCGCCCTCGTCTTTTTCCGCGACCGCTGGATCGAGGTTGACCGCGACATGTTGAAGGAGGCCCTCCGCGCTTTGGAGAAGGGGCTTCCACAAAAGACACTTCCGCTTTCCTTCCTGATGGGAATCGGGCGCATCGGCTCGCTGGAGATCGAGGAGATGAACGCGCACGGCAGCGTGCGGGGGC
>CAVKTW010000045.1:0-2641 GCA_963659085.1 Candidatus Methanomethylophilaceae archaeon
CCGTGCCCTTCTGCTTCCACGGCTTCTTGTTCGAGCCGGCGACCTCGCCCTTGCTCTTCGTGGAGGCCGTGCCGGCGCGGAGCGCGTTGCGGATCGCCGTGACCGCGTCCTTGACCGCCTGCGCGCCCTTGTCGAGCGTCAGGGCCGCCTCGTCAAACGTGACTTCTATCCGTTGCATGGCTTACTTGGCCCCTTTCTTGATGTTGTTCTTCAGGGACTTGCGAATGAACAGGACGCCGTTGCGGGGCCCGGGGACGGATCCCTTGACGAGCAGCGCGTTGTCCTCGGGGCGGATCTGGACGATCTCAAGGCCGACCGCCTTGCGGGAGACGGCGCCCATGTCGCCGGGCATCTTCTTGCCCTTCTCGATCCAGCCGGGGAGGTCGCGCGCCGCGAGGCCGCCCGTGCGCCGCTTCGAGTGGCCGCCGTGCGTCATGTTGCCGCCGGCGAAGCCCCACTTCTTGAGGACGCCCGCGAAACCCTTGCCCTTCGTGACGCCCGTGACGTCGACGAACTTGACGCCCTCGAAGTTCGAGACCGTGACGGCCTTGCCGACCTCCAGCGTCTCGCCCTTGTCGAGCGCGAACTCCTTGAGGACGCGCATCGGCTCGACGCCCGCCTTCTCGAAATGCTTCTGCTGCGCCTTGGCGAGGCGCGAGGCCTTCTGCGGCCCGAACGCCAGCTGCGCGGCGACGTAGCCGTCATTCTCCAGGCTCTTGACCTGGACGACGGGGCAGGGACCCACTTCGAGGACGGTCACGCACGTGCGGTTGCCGTCCGCGTCGAAGACCTGGGTCATCCCGATTTTCTTGCCAATCATTCCTTCCATGTCGCGCTCCTATCAGACCTTGATGGTGATCTCGACGCCGGCGGGAAGATTGAGCTTCTTGAGCTCGTCAATCGTTTGCGCGGTCGGGTTGATGATGTCCAAGAGGCGCTTGTGCGTGCGCATCTCGAACTGATCCATGGATTTCTTGTCGACGTTCGGCGACCTGTTCACCGTGTAGCGTTCGACGCGCGTCGGGAGCGGGATGGGCCCCACGACCTGAGCGCCAGTCCCGCGGGCCGTGTCGATGATGCCACCGACGGCCTGATCCAGCACACGATGGTCGTATGCCTGGAGGCGGATTCGGACTCTCTGCTGCTGCATGACTCGTTTTCCTTAACTCTTTTTTGCCTTCACTTTTGTTTCGGCGCCCCACCGAAGAGACGCCCCGCGTGCCTTCGCTCCGACGGTTGCGACGTTCGCGCTCGCCGCAGAACCGCCTTTGATGGCAGCCCCTCTTGGCGGAGGCGCGAGAAGCCGTTTTGACGCGCTTCTGCTCGCAACTGGGTCTTCACAAAGTCCTTCCCACAAGAAAAGCCCCGCGACCGCAGACGCGACCGTGGGGCTTTTCCGCTCCGACGGTCCCGACGCGACGGGATTGACTCGCCCGTATCGCGACCCTCCTCTCACGAGAATTGTCTGTTATTATATCAAATCCCCCACGCCCTTGACAAGGGGGTATTTTTAAAACACATACCGAAGGTGGATTGGCGGCCTTGAATTGGTGGAGGTGAGGGGAGTCGAACCCCTGTCCGAAATGGCGTCACCCAAGCGTCTACGCGTGTAGGCGGTCTTTCGTCTCGGGCGCGAGACGCCGGCCGTCAGGCTTATTCGCGCCCATCCCCCTGGTTCGGCACCCTGCGGCGGGCAGGGAGGACTCCCCGCAGCGTGGCCTGCTTGTTTAAGCCTCGGCGCTCAGCAGACATCGGCGCTTCGACTTCGCGGCCGTTAGTTAGGCGGCGAGAGCGTAATCGTTGTTCGCAATTACAGTTTTTACCCGTTTTTTAACGTGGCCAACGAGCATCCACGACGCGCAACCTGACCTCGACACATCCCGTCGAAACCGGATCACCCCCAGAAAGGAATTCTTATTATACCACATTTCATGAAATGTGGGGCGAGGAGATTTTGGAGGGTATCAAGAGTCGGGGTGCGAGGCGGCCCACGCCTCCTGGGCGGCGCGGCGACCCGCCATGAACGCCTTGTCGTCCGCGCGCTTGCGGCGGATCTCCGCGTGCCGCGCCTTCCACGCCTCGTCCGTGTAGGGATCGACTTGCACGACGACCTCGTTCAGGCGGATGCCGCACATGAGGAACAGCCACTGGACGCGCCCGACGACATCCGCGAGGCTCGCGAATGTCGGCCGGAGCGCCCCCGCCTCCAACGTCTCCGCCACCGGCGCGGCGTCCGGCGGACAGCCGAGCCAATCGAGTTCCCCCGCCGCCTGGAGCGCGGCGAAAACGCGCGGTTGCGCGGCGATGAGACGCGCCGAGACGATGGCGAAGAGGCTCTCCCACGACGAGACGCGCTCGCGCGCGCCATCGAGGCTGACCTGCACGGGGCGGAAGTTGACGAGCGAGACCGCCGGCGCGACGAGCGTCATCGTCCGAAGCCTCTCCGAGCGGTTGCGGGATTGGAAGGCGCGCGCCTCGGGCCCGAACGCCCGGAAGTAGGCGTGCGGGTTCGCGAGCCACGCGGCGACTTGCTCCGAATACGCGGCGTCGGTGCCGTCGTAGGGCCTCACGGGACAGGGGTGACAAGCGTGCGTTTCCATCAAAACTCTAGGCCTTTGCGATTCTGCGTCTCTGTGTGTAA
>CAVKTW010000046.1:0-3311 GCA_963659085.1 Candidatus Methanomethylophilaceae archaeon
GGGGAAGTCGTATTCGATGTCGACGCAGGCGCGGGCGTAGTGCGCGAGCTCGTCGGGCTTCTGCCAATATTCGACGAACCGTTCGGAGGGAAGTCCAATCGCGTTGAGAAAGCGCGTCCGCTGGAGAACCCAATACTTGTGCCACACCTCCCAGCCCCAGTCGTCCTGGACGGGCCCGTTCAAGTCGGGGTTGTCCGCGAGCGTGACGACGCGGCCATACTGCAGCTCGACCGCCTCGTCGGGACGGATGAAGAACTCAAGCTCCATCTGCTCGAACTCGCGCGAGCGGAATGTGAAGTTGCGCGGCGTCACCTCGTTGCGGAAGCTTTTTCCCATCTGCGCGATGCCGTAGGGGACGCGCATCCGGGAGGTCGCCGTCACGTTCTGGAACTGCGCGAAGATGGCCTGCGCCGTCTCGGGGCGGAGGTAGGCGACGTTCGACGGGTCGTCGATGGGGCCCACGACCGTCTTGAACATGAGGTTGAAGGGCTTGGGCTCGGTGAGCTCGCCGCCGCAGTAGGGGCAGAAGAAGTCCGCCCCCGCGACTTTCGGCTGCGGCTTTTTCTTCTGGTCGGCGTAGATGTCCTTGACCTGGTCGGAGCGCATGAGCTTCTTGCAGTCCTTGCACATCGTCATCGGGTCGGAGAAGGTGTCGAGGTGGCCGGAGGCCTTCCACACCTTCGGGTGCATGATGATCGTCGCGTCAAGGCCGGCGACGTCCTCGCGCCCGCGCACGGTGAACTGCCACCACGCCTGCTTGATGTTGGCCTTGAGTTCGCACCCCAAGGGGCCGTAGTCCCAGAACCCCGGCATGCCGCCGTAGATTTCCGACGAGTGATAGATGAAGCCACGGCGTTTGCACAACGCGCTCAACGCCTCAAGGGACGACTTGTTTTCTTCTGACATAGGAACATTATACCACAACGACTGTCTAAAAGCGCGACGCGAGCGAGCAGACGACCGCCGCCCAGGCGACGCCCGTCACAAGCCCCCAAAAGACTTCCGTCCGCGAGTGTCCGAGAAGCTCCTTGAAGCGTTGGCGCGGCTTGAACTTGAGTTCCTTCAAGTCGCTGACAATCGCGTTCAGAACCTTCGCGTGCTCGCCGGCCGCCCGCCGGACGGTCGCCGCATCGAACATCGTGACAATCGCGAAAGCGATGGCGAGCGTGCAGACGGGCGTGCCGAAGCCCTCCGTGTAGCCGATGCCGCACGCGAGGGCGGTGACGCTCGCCGAATGGCTGGAGGGCATGCCGCCCGTCGCCACGAGATACGTGAAATCGAAGGTGCGCGTCCGCCACGCCGCGAGCGTCATCTTGACGAGCGAGGCGACGATCCAACCCCCGAAGCCGCACCAAAACCACGGGTGGAGGAAGAGATCCCAAACGTCGAGGTGTCCCGTCACGGCCGCTCCTTCAACGCCCGCGCGAGGCGTTCCTCAAGGTCGTGGTTCCTGAGCGCGGCGAGAACCTCCCCCAAGTCGCCGTTCAAAATGCGGTCGAGCGCGTGGAGCGTGAGGCCGATGCGGTGGTCGGTGAGGCGGTTCTGCGGAAAGTTGTAAGTCCTGATCTTGTCGGATCTATCGCCCGTGCCGCGCAGCGTCAACCGATCCGCCCCCACCTTCTTCTCCTCCTCGCGGCGGAGGTGGTCGAGGATGCGGGCCTTGAGCGTCGCGAAGCACTTCTCGCGGTTGCGGATCTGGCTGCGCTCGTCCTGGCAGACGGCGACAAGCCCCGTCGGCAGGTGCGTCATGCGCACGGCGGACTCCGTCTTGTTGACGTGCTGCCCGCCCGCGCCGCCCGCGCAGAAGAGGTCGATGCGGATGTCCTTCTCCGGGATGTCGAGGTCGTCGCGCTCGTCCGCCTCCGGGAAGACGACGACCGTCGCCGCCGACGTGTGGATGCGCCCCTGCGCCTCCGTGACGGGGACGCGCTGGACGCGGTGCGCCCCCGACTCGAAGCGCAACGCCCCGTAGACGTCCTCGCCGGAGATCGAGAGGATGACCTCCTTGAAGCCGTCCAAGCTCGTCGCGTTCGCGCTCATGACCGAGACTTTCCAGCCCACCGTCTCGGCGTAGCGGCTATACATCCGGAAGAGGTCGCCCGCGAAGAGCGCGGCCTCCTCGCCGCCCGTCCCCGCGCGGATCTCCATCACCGCCGCGCGCGCGTCGAGCGGGTCGGGCGGCAGGAGCGCGGAGAGAACCTCCTTCTCCGTGGCCTCCTCCAGCTGGTAGGCGCACCAAGCGTAGTCGAGCTTCTTGAGGAACTTGTAGTCGGCGAGCGTCGTCAGGTAGCGGCGGCGGTCGGCTAAAACGCTTGGGTCGCCAAGCGCCGCTTCCACGGCGCCGAGGCGACCCAGCACGCTTTCGATCTTGGCGGGATCGATCACGCGGTCGGCTTCGCGAACTTCGCGTAGCGCTTCTTGAACGAATCGACGCGACCCTCGGTGTCCACCATCGTCTTCGCCCCCGTGAAATACGGGTGGCACGCCGAGCAGGTGTTGACCGTCATCGCCTTCTTGGTCGAGCGCGTCTTGAAGACGTGCCCGCACGCGCAGGTGATGGTCGCCTCGTCATATGCCGGATGAATCGAGCTTTTCATGCCTCTCTCCTTACTTCGCCTCTTCGACGATCGTGACGACCTTGCCGTCCTTGATGAATTTGACCTTGCCCTCCTTGAGCGCGAAGAGCGTGAAGTCGCGACCCTGCCCGACGTTCTTGCCGGGGTGGATCTTCGTGCCGCGCTGGCGGACGATGATGGAGCCGGCCTTCAGGAGCTGGCCGTCGTAAGCCTTGACGCCGAGATACTTCGGGTTCGAGTCGCGGCCGTTGCGGGCCGATGCGGAAGATGCCATGGTGAGTCCTCCTTCCTTAGGCGATCGCCTTGACGGTGGCGACGGTCAGCTGCTGGCGGTGACCGACGAGGCGGCGGCTGCCTTTGCGGCGCTTCGCCTTGAAATTGAGCACTTTCTTGCCCTTGATCTGGCCGTCGATGGTCAGGGTCACTTTCGCCCCCTCGACGTAGGGCGCGCCGACCTTGAGCGTCGTGCCGTCGCTGACGGCGAGCACCGTGTCGAGCTCCACGTCCTGCCCGGGTTCGACCGAGAGCTTTTCAATCTCGATCTTGTCGCCGGCCTTGACGAGCGTCTGCTTGCCGCCGGTTTCCAGTATTGCGTATGGTTGCATGGTTGTTTTCCTTTTTTGACGGGCCCCGCCTTCCATGTGGGAGAGCCTCCCACGAAAGGCAGGGCCTTTCCGAAATCAGTCGGCCATCGGGCGGACCTTGCCTTCCTTGACGCGCTTCTCGACGACCGTC
>CAVKTW010000047.1:0-2105 GCA_963659085.1 Candidatus Methanomethylophilaceae archaeon
TCGAAGAGGCGTGGGGCGTGTCCGCCGCCGCCGCTGTCGCGGTCGCCGCTCCGGGCGCGGGTGCTCCCGCCGCCGAGGAGAAGACCGAGTTCGACGTGATCCTCAAGGCCGCTGGCGCGAACAAGATCGCGGTCATCAAGGAGATCCGCGCGATCACGGGTCTGGGCCTCAAGGACGCCAAGGACATGGTCGATGGTGCGCCGAAGAAGGTCAAGGAAGCCATCGCCAAGGACGAGGCCGAGAAGATCGCCGAGCAGCTCAAGAAGGCCGGCGCCGAGGTCGAGGTCAAGTAAGACACGCCCCGACGAGTCGAAAAAGCCGCGTTCGCAAGGACGCGGCTTTTTTTTTGCGCGGACGCGATTTTTTATGCCGTCATCCGAGCCTGACCAAAAAATCTGTGACCTCCAGGAAGGAAACGGATTTTTAGGCGGTGGCGATTTGGTATAATACTTGGAAAATGACGTATACCTACCTTTATCAGGACAAGAACAACCAGAACCTCAAGGGCGAGATCAAGGCGAAGAACCGCGCCGAGGCGTATATGCTCCTACGCAAGCAGAAGATCCGCCCGTATCGCGTCATCGGTGACGATCCCGTCGATTTCAAGCCGTGGGTCATCGGGTTCTCCTACGCGATCCTGCTTTTGGTCATCCTCGTCCTCGCCCTTGTCTTGGCCGCGAAAGTCTCGGCGGACGAGGAGGACGCGCCGACGATCACGCTCTCCGCCGAGGAGGGGCGGCTCTTCCGCGAACAGGCCGAGGAGTCCCTCGCGCAGGCCCCCGCGTTCTACCGCTACACGATCTGGAAGGGGCTCAACGCGCGTCTCCGCGAGCGGGGCCTTGAGCCGTTGCCGCGCCCCGACGACCTCACGGACGAATGACGATGACGGTCGAGGAACGCGAGAGGCGGTGGGAACGCCGCCAACGGTGGAAGAAGGTGAAACACGCCTGTCAGGCGCCGTTCGAGTGGCTGGGCATCGCGCTGGGAATGCTCGTCCTCACGGTGCTTCCCCACCGCGCCATGCTCGCGTTGTGCGATTTCGCCGCGTGGGTCATGTATGCGTTCGACTACCACGGCCGCCGCCGCTCGCTTGAGATCCTCCACGTCGTCCTCGGCACGGCTCGCGGCGAGGAGGGGACGCACCGCTTCAAGACCGAGACCGCCCCCTACGACCCGACGCCCCGCGAGCGGAAACTCATCCGAGGCGCCTACCGCAACATGGCGCGGACAATCGGCCACGCCTTTTGGACGAGCGTGGGCGCGGTGCGGAGAGTCAAGGCCGTGGGCGTCATGAGCGCGGAAGGATCTGCCTTTCTCCGCGAGAACCGCCCCGCCGTCACCGTCTCGGGCCACATCGGCTGTTGGGAGATCCTCTCGCAGTTGGCGTTTCTCGAAGGGCATCGGATGATGTCCGTCGCCAAGCGCATCGGCACGCGGGGGATGACGCGCCTCCTCATGCGCTCGCGCGAATCCATCGGTCAGGAGATCGTGCCGGCCGACGGCGCGTTCCGCCCGCTGATGGCGGGCATCAAGGCCGGCAAGTCCCTGGGGCTTCTCGTCGATCAGAAGGTCGACCCCGAGCAGGGCGGCGTGTGGGTGACGTTCCTCGGCCGGCAGATGCCCGTCTCGTCCGCGCCCGCCTTCTTCGCCGCCAAGGCGAAAGCCCCCATCGTCGTCGCGTGGTCGCGCCCCTTGAAGGACGGCCGCTACCGGTGCGAGGTCTTGGATGTGATCTCCCCCTCGGAGGCGCGAGACATCCGCGCCACGACGCAGCGGTGCGCGACGGCGCTTGAGCGTGTCATCCGCCGCCACCCGTCCAAGTGGGTGCTCAACTACAACTACTTCCGCGAGAAGGTGCCTGCGTGAGATGCGCGCGCTCGTCTTAGGTCTCGGCAAAAGCGGCACGGCCGCGCGCGCGCTCCTCGCCTCGCGGGGCGTCGAGGTCGTCGCCTTGGACGGCGACGCGCTCTTTCCCCCCGGCGCGTTCGATGTCGCCGTCGTCTCGCCGGGAATCCCCCTCGATCATCCGTGGACGCGCACGTGCCGCGAACGGAACATCCCCCTCAAAAGCGAGTTGCAAGTGGGGTGCGAAGAATTGCGCCAAC
>CAVKTW010000048.1:0-2031 GCA_963659085.1 Candidatus Methanomethylophilaceae archaeon
GGGCCATCTTCTTCTTGATGTCGTTGATGTCCTTCTCGTCCGGCTGGCCGACGTTCGCCGAGAACGCCTTGACCTTGACGCCCGCGTCCTTGAGAACGCAGCAAATCGTCTTCGAGTCGAGCCCGCCCGACACGCACACGCCAACCGTTTGTCCCTTGAGATCTTCGAGTTTCATGTTGTTCCTCCTTGAGTCTTGTCTGAAAATTATACCACTTCCGCCCGACGGGGGCAATTGAGCGTGGCGAAATAATCGTCGAGCGTCTCGGCGCGGCGGATCTCGCGCACCGAGCCGTCGCGCTCCAGCAGGAGCTCCGCCGAGCGCAGCTTGCCGTTGTATTGGAAGCCCATCGCGTGGCCGTGCGCCCCCGCGTCGCAGATGACGACGAGGTCGCCGCGCGCGAGGACGGGCAGGACGCGCTGGATGGCGAACTTGTCGTTGTTCTCGCAGAGCGAGCCGGTCACGTCGTAGACCGTCGTCTCGGTCGCCGCCTCCTTGCCGGGGACGACGATCTCGTGATACGCGCCGTAGAGCGCGGGGCGCATGAGGTTCGCCATGCACGCGTCCAGCCCCGCGTAGAGGCGGTAGGTGTTCTTGATGTGGCGCACGCGCGAGACGAGGTAGCCGTAGGGCCCCGTCATGACGCGGCCGCACTCGAAGTAGATCTTGAGGGGCTTCAGGCGGCGCGAGGCGACCTGCTCCTCGTAGGCCGCGCGGATGCCGTCGCTCACCGCGTCGAGATCCATCGCCTTCTCGCCGGGGCGGTAGGGGATGCCGATGCCGCCGCCGAGGTTCACGAACTCGAAGTCGATGCCCAGCTCCGCCGAGATGTCGGCGGCGAGCGCGAAGAGCATCTTGGCGGTGTCGACGATGTAATCGGGGTCGAGCTCGTTCGAGGCGACCATCGTGTGCAGGCCGAAGCGCGTGACGCCCGTCTCCTTGAGCAGGCGGTAGGCCGCGACGATCTGCTCGCGCGTCATGCCATACTTCGCCTCCTCCGGCTTGCCGATGATGGCGTTGCCGCCCTTCAGGGGCCCGGGGTTGAAGCGGCAGCAGAAGACGCGCGAGGCGGAGTCCCGCGCCACCTCCGCCGCCGCGTCGGGGACGGCCTCGAAGAAGAAGGGAATGTGCGCGAGGTCGTCGAAGTTGACGACGGCCTTCAAGTCCCACGCCTTGCGGAACTCCTCGGCGGGCGTGTCGTTCGAGGTGAACATGATCGCCTCGCCGGTCGAGCCGACCCTCTCCGCGAGAAGGAGCTCCGCCATCGACGAGCAGTCGAAGCCGAAGTCGAACGCCTGGAAGAGGCGCATGATCTCCGGGTTCGGCGTCGCCTTGACGGCGAAATACTCGCGGAAGCCGCGGTTCCACGAGAACGCCTTGCGGAAGCGTTTCGCCTGGGCGCGGATCGCCTCCGCGTCGTAGATGTGGAACGGCGTCGGATGCGTGGCGGCGATCTCCTCAAGTTTCGCCTTGTCAAAGGGAAGCGTTCTCATTCTTTTCTCAAACCTTCTCGACCGTGATGGCCGCCTTGTGTCCGTTGAGGTCGATGTCGCCCGCGCCGTCGGCGAGGACAAAGTCGACCGCGAGCGTCTCGCCCTTCACATAGTCGAGATGCGCCGCGAGCGCGGCCTGCAGCTCCGCGTCGGACGCGACCGCGACCTTGATGCGCTGCGTGACCTCGAAGTCGGCCTCCTTGCGCATCGCCTGAACGTGGCTCACGAACTCGCGCGCGAGCCCCTCGGCGACGAGCGCGGGCGTGAGCGCCGTCTCCAGCGCGACGACGAGATCCCCCTCCGAGGCGACGACAAGCCCCGCCTTCGGCGAGCGGGTCACCACGACGTCATCGAGCGTGACCTCAACGCCCTCGATCACCTTGGGCCAAACAAGTGCCACGTCCTTGGGCAAGGGTGCGGGACCGCCAGAGGTCCCGTCCGTTGTGAGCCCCGCTATCGCCGCCGCGACGGCCTTCATCTTGGGGCCGCACTTCTTGCCGAGCGTCTTGAAGTTCGCCTTGTAGGTCACTTCGCAGAGTG
>CAVKTW010000049.1:0-11100 GCA_963659085.1 Candidatus Methanomethylophilaceae archaeon
CACCCCAGGGCCGTCCGCCGCGCCGAAAGTCTCATACGAATGGATTTTCATGAAGCGGGGAAGAGTATACCACATTCGGCCTGAAATTGGAACGGCCGAACACGACTTCTCTCTCATTTCTTCTTGCCTTTTGAGAAAAAAATATAGTATAATCAAAATCACTATGAGGTTTCACTTTCTATTCGCCCTGTCGGCGGCTTTCGCGATGTCGGCTTTCGCCGACGCGCCCAACGCGGATGTCGAGGAGGTCAAGGAAGACCCCGAGCTGGAGGCCGAAGTCGCCTATGTCGAGGCCTTGGTCAATGGCGGCTACCCCGATTTCGCGCCGAGCGTCATCGAGGCGACGAAGAAGAAATGGCCCGCCTCCGAGGCGCGGTTCTTCGCCATCGAGATCCGCGGCCTGCTCGCGCTCGGCAAGTTCGAGGACGCCGAGAAGAAGATCGCCGCGCTCCCCGACCGCTCGTCGGTGAAGTTCTGGGCGGCGCGACTGGAGATGGCGAACAACTACTTCGCGCGCGGTCAGAAGGCCGAGTGCATGAAGATTTACGACGAGTTCTTCAAGGCGTTCCCCAAGCCCAACGCCGACATCCGCAAGTTCTACCTCGACGCGTGCTACGCCTACGGGCAGTTGCTCGCGGGCGACAAACGCTACGCGAAGGCCATCGAGCGCTACGAGGCCCTGCTCAAACTCCTCAAGGACGACGCGTGGTGCAACGTCGCCTGCGAGACGTGCGACCTCTACCTGAAACTCATCGACCAGACGACCGCCCCCGCCGAGAAGAAGACGCGCGACAACTACATCGCCGCCGCCACGAAGATCGCCGACAAGCTCCTGTGGCAGCTGGAGAAGCCCGTCTACTTCGGCCGCGCCGTCTCGATGAAGGCGCACATCGAGCAGTTGAAGGGCAAGGCCGAACGCGCCTCCGAACTCATCGACGAGTATCGCCCGCAGCTCAAGGAACTCCACGACAAGATCGTCGAGTTCGACCCGGACGGCCGGCAGGGGCTTTTGAAGCAGTCGCCCTACCCGGAGTGCCTCTACCTTCAGGCGAAGATCCTCTTCGACGAGGCGCAGGCGGAATACAAGAAGCCCAAGCGCAACGACGAGCGCGTCAAGTCCCTCCTCTTCGGGCCCAAGAAGGCGGGCGGCAAGCGCGATGTCATGAAGGGCGCGTTCGCGATGGCGCAGAGCGTCTTCCTCAACTTCGAGACATCCTCCTGGGCCGTTCAGGCGGGCGACCTCGCCGAGGAGATGCGCACGTTCGCCGAGGAGAAGTATAACGCGAAGATCAAGACGAAGGTGACGCCCGAGCAGATCGCCCGCGTCCGGGCGGCGCAGTTCAAGGAGGCGAACGAGCTCTTCACGACGGGTCGCTACCAAGAGGCGGTCGAGGCGTATGCCTCGGTTCTCGCGAAATACCCGGAGTCGCTGGAGTCCATCGCCGCCATCGAGAACATGGCCTCCGCCACCATCGACCTCGCCCAGGAGGCGAAGGACGAGACGGAGAAGTTCAACCACCGCATCGACGCGGACGCCATCGAGACGTATCTCGCCGAACGCTTCGCGGGACACCGCAACAAGGTCGTCATGATCGCGGCCGGCGACGCGGTCGTGCGTCTCGCGGCGAAGGAGTCGGAATACCGCAACCCCGCGCGGGCGGATCGCCTCTACGCCGACTTCTGCCAGAACTACACGCGCCACTCCTCGGCGGCGAACGTCGCGGCGGCGCGGGCGGACGAGATGCAGAGGAACGGCCGCTACGCCGACGCGCTCAAGTTTTGGAAGATCATCGCCTCGACCTACACGAACGCCTCCGTCTACGCGAGCTCCTTCATCAAGGTCTCCCAGTGCCTCGGCGAGCTTGGCGACGAGGCGGGCGAACTCGCCTGGATGGAGCGGTATCTCAAGCACGAGACGGTGAAGATCTACCGCCTGCAGGCGCAGATGGCCTTGGCGCAGCTCTACCAAAAGCGCGGCCTTGCCCTCTTGGAGAGCGCGGCGACGAACACCGTTCCGGAGGCTCTCGAACAGGCCGAGCGCGTCGCCACGTCCGAGATCATCCGCGCCATCAAGAACTTCCAGTCCTTCGAGAAGGAGGCCTCCCTCGCGATGGAAGACCCCGCGACGCCGCCCGCCGACAAGGAGAAATACGCGCACTTGAAGGAGGCGGCGATGTTCCTCGTCGGCGAATGCTGGAGCCGCATGAACCGTCCGCAGGAGAAGGTCGAGAAGCTTTACCGCCCGCGCGCCATCGAGGCGTTCAACAAGTATTTGGAAGCGTATCCAAAGGGGCAGTGGGCGACCGTGGGCTACGTGAAACTCGGCACGCTCCACACGGCGATGGGCGACCTCGCGAAGGCGAAGGACGCGCTCGACGCGCTCTCCAAGAAGTTCCCCGACTCCGACGAGGCGAAGAACGCGAAGCCGCGCCTCGCGAAGAGCCTCATCGAGATGGGCATGAAGACGGAGGGGACGGAGATCTACGCCGAGATGCTCCGCACCGACGGCACGTATACGGCGGGTCAGTTCCTGAACGCGGGCGACGCGCTCGTCGAGGCGCGGAGCTGGTCGCTCGCCAACCAGGCGTTCGAGCGGGCGATCAAGCTCGCCGGCACGAACGCGCTCCAGACCGTCGGCCGGGCGCGGCTCGGGATCGCGCGGACGGCGTTCAAGCAGGGCTCTCTCGGCGAGGCGCGCGAGGCGCTCGACGCCTTTTTGGAGGATCCCAAACTCTCCAAGATGGCGATTGCCGCCGACGCGAACTTCCTCCTCGTCGAGGTCGCCTCCGAGCAGGGCAGCAAGGAGAAGGATTCCGCCGCGCGTCAGAAACTCTTCGGCGCGGCCATCGGGGCCCTCAAGAAAGTCCGCCAATACTGGCGCAACAAGCCGCAGTGGGAGCAGGATCGCCTCGACCTCCTCTCCGGCGACGTCCTCGTCGACCGCATGCGGGCCGAGGAGGCGATGGGCTTGAAGGAGGAGGCCTTGGAGACGCGCGGCCGCGCCGCCGCCCAGTTCCAAATCTTCATTCAGGCGCACGGGCCGACGGCGGAGCAACCCCTCGACAAGATGGAGGCGGGGGCGGTCGAGAATTTGGAACGCGCCTACGCCACCGTCGTGCCGCTCTTCGCGGGGCTGGGCGTCGACCAGGCCGAGCGCGTGATGAGCTTCGGTCAAGAGTATCTCGACCTCTTCCCGAACGGGAAGGATCGCACGACCGTGATCAACTGCATGAACCGCGCGAAGGCCGACTTGCCCTCGCTCTCGACGGCGGCGGAGACCCCCTGATTTTTAAGGAGATGACCATGAAAAAAGTTCTCGTTGTTTCAGCGTGCGCCCTGGCGTTCCAGGCGGGCGCGATCACCGGCTCGATCTCGACGGAGCTTGAGACCATCTCGGGCGACATCAAGTGGCAGCCGCGCGCGAAAGCCTACTTTGTCGAGAAGGGCAAGATCGCCCGCGAGGTCAAACTCGCCGACGTCACCAAGCTCGACATCCCGAAGCCCGCCTCCTTCGACAAGGCGGCGCAGGCCGTCGAGGCGGGGCAGGGGCTTTCGGCCATCGGCGTCCTCACGAAGATCGTCTCCGACTACCGCATGCTCAAGTGGGACAAGCCGGCGGGGCGGTATCTCGCGCTCGCCTACCTCTCGGCGAACAACGCGCAGAAGGCCTACGACGAGTGCCAGAAGATCATCTCCTCGGACAAGTCGGCGGCCTACACGGGCGACCTCGCGCCCGCCTACTGGCAGGCCCTCATGAAACTCGGCAAGTTCGAGCAGTTGGAGGATCTCCTCAAGAAGGCGACGACGAGCGGCGACCGGTCGGCCTCGGCGGCGGCCCTCGTCATGCGCGGCGACCTCCTCGTCAATTCGGCGAGTTCCGACACGACGAAAATCCGCCAGGCCCTCGTGGACGGCTACCTGCGCGTCTGGCTCATGTATCAGGACGCCGACTGCCGCCGCGAGCGCGCGGAGGCGGGTCTCAAGGCGGCCGCGGCCTTTGACAAGCTCGGCCAGTCGGCGCGCGCGGAGCGCATCCGCATGCAAGTCAAGAATATCTAAATCAACGAACATCAAGGAATGCACATGAACAAAATCAAAAAGTCAGTCTTGGCCCTCTCCATCGTCCTGGGGACTTGTGTCGCGCCGATGGCGGCGTTCGACTCGTTCGCGCAGGCGATCACCGACGCGGACGGCAACGTCGTCGAGCAGAACGCGGCGAAACCCGCGCAGTCGGGCGGCGGCTTCTACGACATCGTCTTCGGTTCGGGCGTTGTCGGCTTCCTCCTGTGGTTCGCCCTCTTCGCGGACGGTGCGCTGGCGCTCTACTTCGCGATTGACTCGTCCATCCTCATCAAGCCCGAGAAGCTCATGCCCAAGAAGCTCCTCGACGGCGTGACGGCGGCGATGGCGGAAGGCGACGTCGTCAAGGCGATTGAGGTCTGCGACCAGAACCCCTCCGTCATGGCGGCCATCGTCAAGGCGGCCTTCCAGCACATCGACGAGGGCTTCGACGTCATCCAGGAGGCCGTGACGGCCGCCTCCGACTTCGAGCAGGAGAAGATCCAGCAGCACTTGAACTGGATCTCCGTCTGCGGCAACTTAGGCCCCTCGCTCGGCCTTCTCGGCACGGTGCAGGGCATGATCCTGACGTTCCAGGCCCTCGCCTCCGGCGGCGCCGGCGACGCGGCGGCTTTGGCGAACTCCATCGGCCAGGCCCTTTGGACGACGGCCGCGGGCCTCATCGTCTCGATTCCGGCCCAGGCCATCTTCTACGCGCTGCGCAACAAGGCCAACCGCCTCATCCTCAAGATGACGACGATGACGATGGAAATCCTCAACGGCCTTCGCAACGTCTCGGTCGAAGGCGAGGGCGAGGAAGCGCAGGGCTGATTGTATGGCACGCAAGGCGCAGGAAAACCCCCAGCTCGACATGACGCCGATGATCGACGTCGTGTTCGAACTCATCATCTTCTTCGTCGTCACCCTGACGGAGGCGCAGAAGAAGGATGAGACGATCGAGCTGGAGGACGGCAAGCACGGCATCGTGCTCGTCCCCGAGGAGTTGCCGCCGACGCACATGATGATCGACATCGCCTCCCGCGACAAGAACGGCAAGCCGTTGGCGAAGGGGCGCATCTCGATGGGCGACCGCGACATCACGCCGGAGGAGATCGGCCGGCGCGTCAAGGAGAGGATGCGCAAGATCGGCGAGTTCCCCGTCCTCATCCGCGCGGACTTCAACGTCCGCCACGCCGATGTCGCGCGCGTCATGAACGCCTGCACGGCCAACGGCATTTGGAAGATCTCGTTTGTGGCGACGGCGGAGGACAAGCGCTCGAAGCCGGGGCATCCGGCGCGGCCGTTCCTCAACCGCGTCAAGAACAGGGGGAGGTAACATGGCGCGCAAACCCCAGGACAATCCGCAGCTCGACATGACGCCGATGATCGACGTCGTCTTCGAGCTCATCATCTTCTTCGTCGTCACGATCAAGCAGGAGGATCTCTTCTCGAAGCTCAACGCGAACCGCCCCGCGCCGTCGTCGGGTCCCGCGGAGTCGACGAGCGAGACGCCCGTGACGATTGAGATCGGGCGCGGGCGCGACGCGAACGGCGTCATCGTCTACAACAAGCGCGAGGTGCGCCGCGCCGACCTCGACCAGAACCTCCGCGAGGTCGCGCGGACCTCGAAGAAGACGTCGATCATCGTCCGCTGCTCCGAGGATTCGCCGCACAAGGCCCTCGTGGACGTCCTCGACATCTGCTACCGCAACGAGTTGTTCTCGGTGAGCATTTTCACCATGTAAAGGCGAAGGGGGCGTATGGCTGGCGAAGACGCAACGGGTGCTGACGAGGCTTCGGCCGAGGAGATTTTCGAGCAGCGCAAGGCCGAGATCGACGCGGCGTTCGAGGAGAAGGGGTTTTTCCGCCGCTTCTCCGAGATGGTCGCGGGTCTCTCGCGCCCGAAGAGCTCGCCCGAATACAAGATCGCCCGGACGGAACTCCAGCGTCTCGCCGCGCCGATCCTGGCGGTCGTCCTCCCGGTGATGGGCGTCATCGTCCTTGTCGTCGTCACGGCCGTGACGGGGCAAGTCCAGGAGACGATCACCGTCGACATCGCCAGCGCCATCGAGGAGGAGGCGCCCTTGGAGGAGGAGCAGGACATCGAGGAGGATGTCGAGCCGCCGCCGCCCGACGAGTATGTGGACATTCAGGTCGACACGCCCGTCGTGGGCCCCGTCTCCTCCATGGTCGCGCCAACCGCCGCGGCCCCCGCGGGCCCCGTCTCCGTGAAGCCCGCGACGCAGGATTCCGTCGCCCTCATCAAGTCGCCCGTCCAGATGCGCTCCATGACCGGCTCGCGCTCGCCCGGCTCCATCGGCCGCATGACGCGCGGCGGCGCGGGCTACGGCGACGCGACGACGGAGGCCGCCGTCTTGAAGGCGTTGCGCTGGCTCAAATACACGCAGAAGGCGGACGGCAGCTGGGGCGGCAACGGCGACAGCTACCCCGTCTCGAACACGGCGCTCGCGATTCTCGCGTTTTTGGCGCACGGCGAGACGCCCGGCTCCAAGGAGTTCGGCACGACCGTCGAGCGGGCGATGCAGTTTCTCATCGACTCGCTCACGACGAAGAAGGACGCGACCGGGCGCGAGGTCGTCACGTTCAAGGGCGTGGACGGCAACGAGTATGCGACGCTGATCGCGACCTACGCCCTCTGCGAGGCTTACGGCATGACGCGCAACCCGAACACGAAGACGGTCGCCATGCAGACTCTCCAGCGCATTGTCGACAACCAGTCGCCGACGGGGGGCTGGGACTACAAGCTCAATCGCGAGTCGACGCGCGACGACATCTCGTTCGCGGGCTGGGCGTTGCAGGCCCTCAAGGCGGGCAAGATGGCGGGGCTCAAGCCCAACGGCCTTGACGAGTGCATCAAGAAAGCCGTCAAGTGCATGAAGACGCGCAACTTCAAGAACGGCGCCTTCACCTACACGGCCACGGCCAACTATCACAAGGGGTTGACGGCGACGGGCTGCCTCGCGATGCAGCTCCTCGGCTACATGAACGAGAGCGAGGTGACGGCGGCCCTCGACACGATGCGCAAGTGGAAGCCGTCGTTCGAGGGCGCGCCGAAAGGCACGAAGCTCACCGACGGGCTGCCGAACGACTCGCCGCAATACTACTGCTACTACACGGCGCAGTGCAAGTATCAGGCGGGGATGTGCCAGGGCGCGACGGCGGCGAACGTGAAGGCGTGGCAGGAGTGGAACTTGGAGATGAAGAAGCTCTATCCCAAGACGATTGTCACGCTTCAGGAGACGATTCCCGGCATCGACGGCAAGCCGAAGGCGATGGGGTATTGGACGTTCAAGGACAGCCTGTGCGGCGGGCCGAAGGCGAAGACGATGGCGACGTGCCTTGCGGCTTTGCAGTTGATGGTCTACTACCGCTATCTGCCCACGACGCAGACGAAGGCGGCGCAGGTCGACTCGGGGGATTCGTCGGACGGCGGCAAGTCGAAGAAGGCCGACGTGGACATTGAGGTGGATATTTAAAGAGTGGAAAAGTGGAAGAGTTGAAAAGTGGAAGAGTGCGTGGAAGAGTGCGTGGAAGTGCGGGGTGAGGTGAGGGATTGAGTTTTTCGTTTTTCCTCGCGCTGAAATATCTGAGGCCGAAGCGCTCCGTCGCTTCGGTCATTACTTGTGTTTCGGTTCTCGGCGTGATGCTCGGCGTCGCCGCCGTCCTCATCGTGCGCAGTGTCATGACGGGCTTCGGCGACATTTGGGAGGAGAAGATTCTCGACTTCAAGCCGCACCTCTCGCTCGTGCCGCGCACGGGCTACCTCGTCACGAACGAAACGGCGCGGGCGGACTCGTTGCGGCGCGTCAAAGGCGTCGTCGCCGTCACGCCCGAGATCGACACGCGCGTCCTCCTCTCGGCGAAGGGGCGCGTCTTGGCGCCGATCCTCGTCGGACTCGATGTCGCGGACTTCACGCAGGCGTATCGCGTGGGCGCGCCCGTGGGCGGCGCGTTCGACCTGGAGGGGGACTCGATCATCATCGGCTCGTCCGTCGCGCGTTCCCTGGGCGTGTGGGTCGGCGACGAGCTGACCGTCTACTCGCCCAAGTCGCTCGTGAGCGAGGACGAGATCTTCCTCCCCGTCAAGTGGCGCGTCGCCGGGATTTTCTCGTGCGGCCAGCGCGACTACGATTCCGGCTACGTCATGGCCTCGCTCGCGAACGTCCGCGACTTGATGGGCGTTGACGAGGGTGTCTTCGCGCTCCATGTGAAGACGGCCCGCCCGACGGACGACACGTCCTTTGACGCGGTGTGCGAGGAGGCGCAACGCCTCAACGCCGACTTGGATCTCATCACGTGGCGCGAGGCCGACCGCGCGATCTTCAACGCGCTCGCCGTCGAGAAGAACATGACGGCCTTGCTCCTCTCGCTCATCTCGCTCGTCGCCGTCTTCTGCGTCATGAACACGCTCCTCGTCCTCACCGTCCAAAAGACGTCCGAGATCGGGCTCCTGAAGGCACTCGGCTTCCGCAAGCGCGAGATCATGAAAGTCTTTCTCGTCCACGGGATGATCCAGTGCGTTCTCGGCATCGTCTTGGGGCTTCTCGCCTCGTGGGCGGTGCTCTCGAACCTCCAGCGGATCGTCGAGTTTTTGGCGACGCTGGGGCTGGAGGTCTTCCCCGTCTCCGTCTACGGGCTCGCGGCGATTCCGCACCGCCTCATCGTCTCCGACATCTTTTGGGTCGTGGGGCTCGTCTTCGTCTTCGGCCTTCTCGCCTCGTCGATCCCCGCGTGCCTCGCCTCGCTGAAGGATCCCGTCAAGGCGCTCAACCAGTCAGGAGGCGCATGAGCGTGGTTTTGGGAACGATTGACCTCAAAAAGCGCTTCCGCCTGCCGGGCCAGAAGCCCATCGAGGTCTTGAAGGGCGTCAACGTCTCCGTCTACGAACGCGAGAAGGTCGCCATCGTCGGGCGGTCGGGCGCGGGCAAGTCGACCTTGCTGAACATTTTGGGCGGCCTTGAAAAGCCATCGTCGGGGACGGTCACGCGCCCCGCGAACATCGGCTTCGTCTTCCAGCAGTATCACCTCATGCCGGAGTTGACGGTGCTGGAGAACGTCCTTTTGCCGACGATGTGCCGCCGCCACCGCGTCGAAAACGCCCGTGCGCGGGCAGTCGGCCTCTTGGAGCGCGTCGGCCTCCACGGGCGGCTCGACCACCTCCCGAACGAGCTCTCCGGCGGCGAGATGCAGCGCGTCGCCCTCGCCCGCGCCCTCGTCACCGCGCCCGACCTCGTTCTCGCGGACGAACCCACCGGCAACCTCGACGCCTGGACGGGGGCGAACATTTTGAAAACCTTGACGGAGATGTCGACGGCCACCGAACCCTTCGCCCTCGTCATGGTGACACACTCGCCGGAAGCGGCGGCCATTTGCGACAGGACGCTGGTCTTGGACGGCGGCGTCCTCACAGAGGAAAAAAGATGAACAGATTTTTCACGCGCCTCGATTGGGCGGCCTTTTGGACCGCCACGCTTCTCACTTTTCTCGTCTACTTCCTGACGTTGGGTCCCTCCGTCGGGCTTGAGGACTCCGGGGAACTCGCGACGGCCGCCGCGAACCTTGGCGTGCCGCATCCGCCGGGGTATCCGTTCTGGACGTTCTGCTCGTGGATCTTCTGCCGCGTCTTCTCCTTCGTCACCTACATGGGACACCCCACACCGGCGTGGTGCGTCTCGCTCTGCTCGGCCGTCTTCGGCGCGCTCGCCGCCGGCTGCACGGCGATGCTCATCTGCCGCTCCTCGCGCGACTTCACGGAGACGTCGGGCGCGCTCTCCTTCGGGGGCGGCGTCGCCGGGGCGTTGACCTTCGCGCTCTCGCCCGTCGAGTGGTCGCAGTCGACCATCGTCGAGATCTATTCGCTCAACGCCTTCTTCCTGATGTGGGTGTTCCTCCTGTCCTACCGCTGGATGCGCAAGCCCTCGGACAAGATGCTCTTCCTCACCGCGTTCGTCTTCGGGTTGGGCCTCACGAACTACCAAGTCCTCCTCTTCGCCATCGTGCCGCTCGCGTTGATCATCGCGATGAAGGATCTCGCGCTCTTCCGCGACGTCTTCCTCTACCTCATCCCCGTCGCCCTGACGTGGCAGATCCTTCAGATCGGCCAACTCTACCGCGCCGACCACCTCATGCAGTCGGACGCGATCAACAAGCATCTGCCGCTCGTCGGGAAGGCGGTCGAGACGCCGCAGACGGCGGCGATCCTCGTCGGCGTCGCGCTCCTCGTCGCCGCGCTCGTCGCCGCCGCCGTCCTCTTCCGCCGCCGCGCCGCGCTCTCGCGCCAGACGCTCGCCGTCGGCGGCGGCGCGGGCGCCCTCGTCCTCTTCCTCTCCTCGTTCCTCTTCACGACGGAGGCGACGTGGGAGGGCGTGACCGCCGAGGTCGCGCCGCTCATCGCGCCGACGCGCTACGCCCTCATCGCCGCGTGCCTCGCCGCGAGCGTCGTCGCCGCCGCGCTGTCGGCGTTGCGCCGCCGCGAGACGGCGGACGACGGAGCCGCCGCGTCCGGTTGGCTTCGCGGCCTCGCCGCGCAGGTGAACCGCGAGCTCGTCGTCGCCCTTGTCCTCGGCGCGGCCGCGTGGGCGCTGGCCCTCAACGTCCCCGTGGCGGACGCGGCGGGCTACGTCGGCGTGCCGTATCCGTGGGGGAAGTCGACGGCGGTCTTCGCGATTCTCATTCTCCTTCTCCTCGCGCTGGCCTCGTCCGTGCGCACGGGGCTGGCCTTCGCCGTCCCCGTCGCCGCGCTCCACCTCGCGGCGTTCACGCTCCTGACGCACGGCGCGATGAACGGACTCACCCACCCGTGCTCCTGGTGGTTCGGCTGGCCGATCGCGTGGAACTTCGTCCTCCTCGCGCTCGCGTGGGTGACGCTCCCCAACGGCCGGCGCGTCGCGGGCGCGGCCTTCTTCGCGCAGCTCGGCGTCTCGTTCTACGCCTACATGCCCATCGTCTCCGACTTGCGCAACCCGCCGATGAACTGGGGCTATCCGCGCACGTGGGAGGGCTTCAAGCACGCCATCATGC
>CAVKTW010000050.1:0-3539 GCA_963659085.1 Candidatus Methanomethylophilaceae archaeon
CGATGGATTTCTGCAACCTTTGCCGACGGCTGGCGAACCGCGAGCGGCTGAACCTTCTGCGCAAGGTCTTGCTGTCCCCCGAGCGGGACGGCCTCACCGCCGCCCATTACGCCGACATGACGTGGCTGACACCCGCCACGGCGCGTCAGCATCTCCGTGTCCTGGACGAGGAGTGCGGACTGGTCGAGTCCGTCCGCGACGGACGCCTCGTCTTGTTTCGGGCGCGTCGCGAATCCGACAAGGCGGGGCTTCAACGGCTGATCCTGGCTCTCGTCGCGTTCTTCCGTGAGGAAGGGCGCGGTGGCTGCGATGTGAACGGCGCTAAGGCGCCAGACCCCGCGTTCGCGAAACTTCTGCTTCCGCTTTCCGACGCGAGCCGCGTTCGCTTGCTTCGTGTGATTCGCGACGAAGGCCCTCTCGTGGACACGGAACTGGGTGGCCGTTGTGGCTTGTCTTCGGCGGACATGAAGCATCATCTCCAAGTCCTCGCCGAGTCTGGTCTCGTCGTCGCGAACGACCACGGCGTCACGTTCGTCGAGCCGTCCGATTCGCTTTCGCGCCTGTTCGTGTCCCTCGCGTTGAACGACTAATCCGCCATTGACAGACCAGCCCCAAGATGGTATATTAAACACTTGTTTAAAAACACTCTCAATGTGATGATGACAATAATGACAAAGGCCGTCTTGGCGTGTTGGCTCGTCGCGGGTTGCGCGACGACGCCCGCCGACCGCGAACGCGCCGCCGAGGAGATGCGCACGCGCCTCGTCCGCGAGACGGCGGACTACTTCGCCGCGCATCCGGAGCCTCTCGCCTTCACGAACGCGCTGGCCCTGGCGCGGGAGCGTTCGCTGAAATTGACGGAGCAGGAGCTCGACGTCCAACTCGCGAAGATCACGCGGGCGACTGCCTTCTCGACGTTCCTCCCGACCGTCGAACTCGCCTACGGGCGGACGCTCGCCTCGGGTCGCGTCTCCGGCCTGCCGCTTGGGATTGGCACGTGGCGCACGGCGGGAACGGACATCGAGGGCTTGGGGATGCTTGTCTCACAACCCGTCTTCACGCCCGTCGCGTGGACGCTCTTCGCCGAGTCGCTTTACGGCGTGCGCATCCGCGAGCACATCCGCGCGCGGGCGGAGCAACTTCTCGACGTGCAAGTCGCCGTCCGCTTCCACGAGGCGGCCGTCGCGTCCCGGCTCGTTCGCGCGCGCGAACTCCAAGTGAGGAGCGGCGAGGCGTTGACGAACCGCGTGGCGCGTCTCGCGGCGGAGGGCTACGCCTCGCCGGCCGAACTCGCGCGCGCCAAGGCGCGTCTCGCCGCCGATCGCCACGCGCTCCTCCAAGCCGAGAACGCCCGCGTTCGGGCGCGTCAGGCGCTCGCCGACCTCCTTCACCTGTGGCCGCTCGCCGACTTCGAGGTGGATGGCGAGAGTCTTGTGGAGTGGGGAATGGGGGAGAGAGGGGAATGGGGAATGGAGAGTGGGGAATGGGGAGTGGGGAATGGGGAATGGGGGAGAGAGGGGAATGGCGTTGAGGAGCTTGTTTGGCAGGCGCTGTTGAACAGGCGCGACCTGCGGGCGGCGGATGAGACGCTCGCTTTGCGCAAAGCGCAGGTCATCGAGGCGTTGGCGGGGTTTCTGCCGAACATCGTCGCGGGCGGCGGCGGTGCGCGTTTCTCGCTCGAAAGCGCCGCGTTGCACGGCTGGGCGGGTTCGCTCACGGGCGTGTGGTCGGTTTTCAGCGGCTTCCGCACGGTTCAGGAATACCGCGCCGCGCGCGCCTTGCGCGAGGCGGAGTTCCGCTTGAACGAAGACAGAATGCTCGCCGTCGTCGTGTCCGTCGCGGAGGCGTGGCGGACGCTCCAAGAGGCGGAGGCCATCGAGGATGTCGCGGCGAAGGCGGAGGCCGCCGCCCAACTCGACCACGACGAGGCGGCGCGGCGGTTTGACGACGGGCGCGAAACGATGGCGGGCGTCCTCGACAAGGCGACGACGCTGGACGAGGCTCAGGTCGGGCTTGTCCGTGCGCGCTACGCGAGGACGCTCGCCGTCCTCATGCTCCGTCAAGCCATGGGATTTGACATTTGCCCTTGTCCGAATGGGGGTGTTTGTGGTAAAATACGCCCCGTTTGCCAAGAAGGCGACAGATGTGAGATGTAAGGAGAACGAATGAAACAGGAAACCGAGAAGACGGGCGAAGACCGTCAGACTTTGAACCGCAACTTGGCTCAGATGCTCAAGGGCGGTGTGATCATGGACGTGACGACGCCGGAGCAGGCGAAGATCGCCGAGGACGCGGGCGCGTGCGCCGTCATGGCCTTGGAGCGCATTCCCGCCGACATCCGCGCCGCCGGCGGCGTGAGCCGCATGAGCGACCCCGCGATGATCAAGGGCATTCAGGAGGCCGTCTCGATCCCCGTCATGGCCAAGTGCCGCATCGGCCACATCGCCGAGGCGAGGATTCTTGAGGCGATTGAGATCGACTACATCGACGAGAGCGAAGTCCTCTCGCCCGCCGACGACCTCCACCACATCGACAAGACGGCCTTCAAGGTTCCGTTCGTCTGCGGCGCGCGCGACTTGGGCGAGGCGTTGCGCCGCATCGGCGAGGGCGCGACGATGATCCGCACGAAGGGCGAGCCCGGCACCGGCGACGTCGTCCAGGCCGTCCGCCACATGCGCAAGATGCAGTCCGAGATCCGCCGCGTCCAGTCGCTGCGCGAGGACGAGCTCTTCGAGGCGGCGAAGGAACTCGCCGTGCCGCTCGACCTTTTGCGCGAGGTGCACACGCTCGGCAAGCTGCCGGTCGTCAACTTCGCGGCCGGCGGCGTCGCCACGCCGGCGGACGCCGCGCTGATGATGGAGCTCGGCGCGGAGGGCGTGTTCGTCGGCTCCGGCATCTTCAAGAGCGGCGACCCCGCCAAGCGCGCCGCCGCGATCGTCCAGGCCGTCACGAACTGGCAGGACTCCGCCCTGCTCGCGAAGCTGAGCGAGAACCTGGGTCCCGCGATGGTCGGCATCAACGCCGACGAGATCGAGACGATCATGGAAGAGCGGGGGAAGTGAGATGCGCGTCGGCGTCCTTGCCGTCCAGGGCGCGTTCGCCGAGCACGAACGCGCCTTCGCCGACGTCGGCGCGGAGACGTTCGAGATCCGCCAGCGGCGCGACCTCGAGCGGCCCTTCGACGCGCTCGTCCTGCCGGGCGGCGAGTCGACCGTCCAGGGCAAGCTCCTCCGCGACCTCGGACTCTTCGCGCCGCTGAAGGAGCGCATCGAGTCCGGACTGCCCGTCTTCGCGACGTGCGCCGGACTCATCCTGCTCGCGGAACGCCTCGAAGGCGACCCGACCGTCTGGTTCGGCGTCCTGCCCGTCACCGTGCGGCGCAACGCCTACGGACGCCAGCTCGGGAGCTTCTTGGCGACGGGCATGAGTGGGGATGCGGCGGACGCCGTGCCGATGGCGTTCATCCGGGCGCCGGCGATTGCGGCGGTCGAGAAGGGCGTCGAAGTCCTCTCGACGCACGGCGGCGCGGCGACGGCCGT
>CAVKTW010000051.1:0-5889 GCA_963659085.1 Candidatus Methanomethylophilaceae archaeon
ATCGCCCGTCTGGGAGGCGCGAGCTAAGCCTGCCCCGAAGTCGGCTGCACACTGACAAGGCAAGCACAGGCGGGCGAAAAAGAGCCCCACCCACCGTTTGGCTTGCGCCAAACGCACAGGACAAGAGCGTTGCGCCGCACCCGGCTGCACACTGACAAGGCAAGCACAGGCGGGCGAAAAAGAGCCCCACATCCATGCATGAAGAGTCATGAAAATATGGTATAATAAACCCATTGGAGACAAACATGGCGGAGATAAAAGTAGGCATTGTGATGGGGTCGGATTCCGACTGGCCGCAGGTGAAAAAAACGTGCGAGACGCTCGACTCGTTCGGCGTCGCGTATGAGACGCGCGTCATCAGCGCCCACCGCACGCCGCAGGCGGCCCTCGACTATTCGCGGACGGCCGAGGAGCGGGGCCTCAAGGTCATCATCGCCGCCGCCGGCGGGGCCGCGCACTTGGGCGGCGTCCTGGCGGCGGGAACAGTCCTGCCCGTCATCGGCATCCCCATGCCGGGCGGCGCCCTGAACGGACTTGACGCGCTTTACGCGACGGTGCAGATGCCCTCCGGCGTTCCCGTCGCGACGGTCGCGTGCGGATCGGCGGGCCCCGTCAACGCCGCGCTCCTCGCCGTGCAGATTCTCGGCACGGCCGACGACGACTTGCGCGGCAAGTTCCACGCCCACAAAGTGCGCCTCGCGGAGAAGGTCGCCGCCGCCGACGCGGGCATCCACGCATGAGCCGCGCCCTCATCACAGGCGGGGCCGGGTTCATCGGCAGCCACCTCGCCGAACGCCTCCTCTCGGAGGGCTACGAGGTCGTCGTCCTCGACAACCTCTACACGGGGCGCGTGAAAAACCTCGATTTCGCCGCCGGCAACCGCGCGCTCACGTTCGTCGAGGGCGATGTCCGCACGATCTCCGTCGACGACTCGTGCTTCCTCCATCCCTTCGACGAGATCTACAACCTCGCCTGCCCCGCCTCGCCCATCCACTACCAGGCGACGCCGCTCGCGACGCTGGAGACGTCTCTCAAGGGCATCGAGCTTTCCCTGCGGCTCACGCGGCGCGACGGCGCGAAACTCCTGCACGCCTCGACCTCCGAGGTCTACGGCGACGCGCTCGTCCATCCGCAGCACGAGCATTACTTCGGCAACGTCAACACCCTCGGCATCCGCTCGTGCTACGACGAGGGCAAGCGCGTCGCCGAGACGTGGGCGGTCGATTACGTCCGCGCGTTCGACGTGGACGCGCGGCTCGTGCGCATCTTCAACACCTACGGGCCGAAAATGCATCCCCAGGACGGGCGCGTCGTCTCGAACTTCATCATGCAGGCGTTGCGCGGCGAGGACTTGACGCTCTACGGCACGGGCTCGCAGACGCGCTCCTTCCAATACGTCTCCGACCTCGTGGAGGCGTTCCGCCGCTACATGGCGTTGCCGAAGGACACGGTGCGCGCGTTCGCCGCCGCCCACAACTTTGACATCCCCGTCATCAACGTGGGCAACCCCGGCGAGTTCACGATCCGCGCCCTCGCCGAGAAAGTCCTCGCGCGTCTCGGCCGACCGCCGGAGGCGATGCGGTTCCTGCCACTGCCGGGCGACGACCCCAAGGTGCGCCGCCCCGACATCACGCTCGCGAAGGAGCTTCTGTCGTGGACACCTGCGGTTCCGCTCGACGAGGGACTTGAGAAAACCATCGATTACTTCAAGGGGGGTTGAGAAAACAATGGATATCGTCTGTCTCGATTTGGAAGGGTGCTCGTCCCGGAGATTTGGATCGAGTTCGCGAAGAAGACCGGCATCGACGACTTCCGCCGCACGACGCGCGACGAGCCGGACTACGACAAGCTCATGCACTACCGCATCGACTTGTTGAACAAGCACAACCTGGGCCTCCACGAGCTCACCGAGGTCATTTCGACGATCCACCCGCTCATCGGGGCGCACGAGTTCCTCGACAAACTGCGCGAGCGGACGCAAGTCCTCATCCTCTCGGACACGTTCGACCAGTTCGGCCGTCCCCTCATGCGCAAGCTCAACTGGCCGTCGCTGTTCTGCAACTCGCTCTTCGCCGACGAGAAAGGCCACGTGACCGGCTACAAACTGCGCTGCCCGCACACGAAACTCACGACCGTCAAGGCGTTGCAGAGCTGCGGCTTCGAGACGATCTGCGCGGGCGACAGCTACAACGACCTGGAGATGATCCGGGCCTCGAAGGCGGGCTTCCTCTTCCGCTCGACGGACGCGATCAAGGCGCAGAACCCCGACATCCCCGCGTTCGAGACGTATGACGACTTCCTGGAGGGGATCTTCAATGCTCTCGGATGACATCCGCCAGCTCTGCCGCGACCGCCGCGCCGTCATCCTCGCGCACAACTACACGCGCGGCGAGGTGCAGGACGTCGCCGACTTCACGGGCGACTCGCTGGAGCTCGCGCGTCGGGCGACGACCGTCGAGGCCGACGTGATCGTCTTCTGCGGCGTCTATTTCATGGCGGAGACGGCGAAGATCCTCAACCCGACGAAGACGGTTCTCATCCCGGATCCCTCGGCCGGCTGCCCGATGGCGGACATGGTCTCCGCCGCCGACGTCCGCCGCGAGAAGGAGAAGCACCCCGGCGCCGTCGCCGTCTGCTACGTGAACTCGACGGCGGAGGTGAAGGCCGAGTGCGACCTCTGCGTGACGAGCGGCAACGCCGAGCGCGTCATGGCGACGATTCCCCACGGCCGCGAGATCATCTTCGTCCCCGACTCGCATTTGGGCGACTACCTCTCGCGCCGCGAGGGGCGCGACTACATTCTGTGGCCGGGGTATTGCCCGACGCACGCGCGGCTCTCCAAGACGACCGTCGACGCGGCGCGCGCGGCGCATCCCGGCGCACCCGTCCTCGTCCACCCGGAGTGCGCGCGCGATGTCGTCGAGGCCGCCGACGCGGCGCTCTCGACGGGCGGGATGTGCGCGTGGGCGAAAGCGAGCGCGGCGAAAACAATCCTCATCGGGACCGAGACGGGGCTTCTCCACCGCCTGCGCCGCGAGAACCCCGACAAGACTTTCATCCCCCTGTCGGACGCGCTCGTCTGCCCCAACATGAAGAAGACGACGCTTCAAAACCTTTTCGAGACACTGCGCGACAACGCGAACGAGGTGACCGTCGATGCGGCGGTCGCCGCGCGCGCGCGCCGCGCCATCGAGGCCATGCTGGCCATCGCTTAAAAAACAAGGAGACACCATGAAAAAACTTCTTCTCGCCTCCCTCGTCGGACTTCTCGCCGCGACAACGTGGACGGCCCCCATCACGGGGAAGCACACCTTTTCCATCGGGGAGGACGCGTTCCTCTTGGACGGCAAGCCCTTCGTCATCCGCTGCGGCGAGATGCATTTCGGCCGCATCCCGAGGGCGTATTGGCGGCAGCGTCTGCAGATGGTCAAGGCGTGCGGGTTCAACGCCGTGTGCGCCTACATGTTCTGGAACTACCACGAGCCGGTGCGCGGCCGCTACGAGTTCTCCGGCGAGAAGGACGTCGTCGAGTTCTGCCGCCTCGCGCAGGAGGAGGGGCTGTGGGTCGTCCTGCGCCCCGGGCCCTACACGTGCGCCGAGTGGGAGTTCGGCGGCCTCCCGTGGTGGCTCTTGAAGGACGCGGACATCCGCCTGCGCTCGTCCGACCCGCGCTATTTGAAGCCCGCGTGCGACTACCTCCGCGCGGTGGGCAAGGTTCTCGCCGACTCGCAGGTCACGCGCGGCGGCAACATCCTCATGGTGCAGGTCGAGAACGAGTATGGCTTCTGGGGGAGCGACAAGGACTACATCCGCAAGCAATACGAGGCGATCCGCGCCGCCGGGTTCGACGTTCCCGCGTTCTGCTGCAACGCGGCCTACAACCTCCAGAACGGGCTCATCGACGAGCTCTTCCTCGTCGTCAACTTCGGCTCGAACCCGCGCAACGCCTTCGACCAGCTCCGCAAGGCGCGGAAGTCGGGCCCCCTCATGTGCGGCGAGTATTACCCCGCCTGGTTCGACAGCTGGGGCGAGCGGCACAACGTCAAGGGGTCGGCGCAGTGCCTCGCGGATCTTGAATACATGCTCCAGCACAAGGCCTCCTTCTCCGTCTACATGGCGCACGGCGGCACGAGCTTCGGCTGGTGGGCGGGGTGCAACGCGCCGTTCCGCCCGCAGACGTCCAGCTACGACTACGACGCGCCCGTCTCCGAGGCGGGGCTCAAGCACCCGGAGAAGTTCGCCGCGATGCGCAACCTCTTCGCGAAGTATCTGAACCCGGGCGAGAAGATCCCCGACGCGCCCGCCGCGCCCGCGTTCCAAAGCGCGGTCTGCCCCGCCACGCCCGAGAAGGCGTCGCTCTGGAACGTTCAGAAGGTCTTGGAGAAGCAGGGCGGCGTGAGGAAATCGCCCGCGCCGCTCTCCTTCGAGGAGATCGACTTGGGCTACGGCTACTGCGTCTACCGCACGACGATTCCCGCCGGCGCGGGCGGCGAATTGAAGGCGGACGTCCGCGACCTCGGTGTCGTCCGCGTCGACAAGAAGGTGATCGGCTTTTTCGACCGCCGCTTCCCGAAAGTGTCGCTGCGGGTCGAGGCCGCCGACAAGCCGCGCACGTTGGAGATTCTCGTCGAGCAGATGGGTCGCTACAACTTCGGCCACATCATGCACGAGTCGCGCAAGGGCGTCATCGGGAACGTCACGCTCGGCGGCGCGGCGCTCACGGGCTGGGAGATGTTCCCCGTCAACCTCAACGAGGACAAGCGCGGCGGCCTCGCGAAAATCGGGCCGTTCGGCAAGTCGAGCGGCCGGGCGTCGAGCGGCGCGGTCTACCGCTACAGCGTCAACCTCAAGGCGCAGGACACCTACCTCGACATGCGCGACTGGAAGCGCGGGCAGGTTCGCGTCAACGGCCACTGGATCGGGCGGTATTGGTCGATCGGGCCCACGCAGACGATGTTCGTGCCGGGGTGCTGGCTCAAGGACGGCAAGAACGAGATTGTCATCATCGATGTCGTGGGCGTCGAACCGCCGGACGCGCTCACGTTCGTGGCGGCGCCGATCCTCGGCGAGATGCGTCCCGAGACGGACTACTTCTCGTTCCAGCCGCGTCCGAAACTCGCGGAGAAACTCGCCAACCCCGTCCACGAGGGCGAGTTCGCCAACGCGACGGCGCGGCAGGACGTCCGCTTCAAGAAGCCGGTGCGCGGCCGCTACTTCGCGCTGGAGTCGCTCAACGCCTGGGACGGGCGCGAATACGCCGCCTGCGGCGAGATCGACCTCGTGGATGGCGAGGGCAAGAACATCTCCCACGCGAAGTGGTCCATCGCCGCGTGCGACTCCGAGGAGCGTCTCGCCGAGGACGGGAGCGCGGAGAACCTCGTCGACGGGCAGACGGCGAACCTCTGGCACACCGAGTGGAAGGCGAAAAGCCCCAACCACCCGCATTACTTCGTCATTGACCTGGGCCAGGAGGAGACGGTCGGCGGCATGAACTTCACGCCGCGCCAGTCGAACGGCGCCGGGCGCATCCGCCGCTACCGGGCGTATGTCCTGGACGCGATCAAGACGGGCAAGTGATTTTCAATCAACAACGAAGAATCAAACAAATGAAAAACAAAAAATTGTTTTTGGTGGCCGCCACGGTTCTGTGCGCGGCGGGTGTTTTTGCGGCGACGGGGACAGGACCCGAACCCTACCCGAACTTCGGCCTCCCGCGTGTCGACGAGATGCTCTTCCTCGTCCTTCAGATCGGCGTCATCATCTTCGCGGCGAGGCTCGGCGGCGCAATCGCCTCGCTCTTCAAGCTCCCGTCGATCCTCGGCGAGCTCGCGGCCGGCATCGTGATCGGCCCGTGGGCCTTGGGCGGCATCGGCTTCGGCGACGGGCTGT
>CAVKTW010000052.1:0-4340 GCA_963659085.1 Candidatus Methanomethylophilaceae archaeon
CTGTTGAAGTGTATCATGTCTCCCCTTTCACAAAATCCTCGACGACACCGTGCCGTCGGCGAGGCGCGTGACGATCTCGTCGCCCGCGCGAAGATCACGCGCCGAGCGGACGACCGAACCGTCCGCTCGCGTCGTCAGCGAATAGCCCCGCGTCAAGACGCCGTAGGGCGAATAGGCCTCCAACTGCGCGGCCGCCTTCTCAAGGCGCGCGCGCGCGTCCTGGAAGCGGAGCTGCAACGCGGGCACCAGGCGCGGCGAGAGGCTCTTCAGGCGGAGCGAGGCGCGGTGGTGCGCGTTCTCAAGGGCTTTCCCCAGCGCGGCGTGGAGGAAGTCCAAGTGCTGCGCGAAGAAGTCGCCGCGCTGGCGCAACGCCTGCGTGAGGCGCGTCCGACTCGCCTCCAGCGAGGCCGTGATCTCGGAGAGGACGGGGACGGCCAACTCCGCCGCCATCGACGGCGTGCCGGCGCGGCGGTCGGCGGCGAAGTCGCAGAGCGTGAAGTCCGTCTCGTGGCCGACCGCGCTGATCGTCGGAATCTCCGAGGCGGCGAGCGCGCGCACGAGCGTCTCGTCGTTGAAGCAGAAGAGATCCTCGAACGACCCGCCGCCGCGCGCGAGGATGATGAGATCCGCCCGCCAGTCGCGGCAGTCGTTGAACCAGCGGACGCCCGCCGTGAGCGACGCGGCCGCGCCCTCGCCCTGCACGAGGCTGGGGTAGAGGCGGATTTCCAGCGCGGGGAAGCGGCGCGTCAGCACGGTGCACATGTCGTGGACGACCGCGCCCGCCTCGCTCGTCACGAGGCCGATCCGGCGCGGCATGAAGGGAAGCGGCCGCTTGCGTTCGGGCGCGAAAAGCCCCTCGCGCTCCAGTTTCCCCTTCAGCTCCAGATACCGCCGCATCAACTCGCCCTCGCCCGCCAGGCGGACGGCGCGGACGACGAGCTGGTAGTTGCCACGCGGCACGTAGACGGTCGCGTCGGCGTAGACGAGCGCCTTCACGCCGTCTTTGAGCGCGTCCTTGACGGCGCAGCGCTCGAACGCGCTGGAGAACATCACCGCCGAGACCTGCGCCCCCTCGTCCTTGAGCGTGAAGTAGCAATGCCCCGACGGGTAGCGGCGCCACCCGCTGATCTCGCCCTCGACGTAGACTTTGGAGAACGACCGTTCAAGGAGACCCTTCAAGGCCGCCGAGAGGGACGAGACGGAATAGGGACGCTCCTCGGTCGACGCGCGTTCAGCCATGCGACACCTGACGCTTTCGGCTGACGCGGTCGGCGTGGAGCGCGACGGAGAAGATCGTGCCGACGGCGAAGAACGCGCACACGAGGTTGGTGCCGCCGTAGCTGAAGAACGGCAGGGCCATCCCCTTCATCGGCAGCGCCTCGCAGACGACGCCCATGTTGAACATCGCGGCGAAGAAGATGATGAAGGACATCCCGACGACGAGCCACCGCCCGAAGCGATCCGCCGCCGTCCGCGCGAAGTAGACGCACAGGATGAAGAAAACGACGAAGAGGAGGAACACGCCCAAGGAGAAGACAATCCCCAGTTCCTCGGCCCCGATGGCGAAGACCATGTCCGTGTGCGCCTCCGGGAGATACTGATACTTCTGCATGGACTCGTTCAAGCCCACGCCGGCGATGCCGCCGCGCCCGATGGCCGCCAGCGCCATGTCGCCCTGATGCTCCGCGTTGCGCGTCGCCTCGTCGCTCACGTCAACACCGCCGACGAAGGGGAGCGAGCCGCCCGTCCACGCCATGATCCGCGCCATGCGGTTGGGGTTCATGCCGACTTTCACAGCCACGACGGCGGCGCCGGCGAGGAGGAACGGGAGGATGTGGAGGAGGCGGACCCCCGCCACGAACATGAGCAGGACGCCCGTCAGCCCCAGGACGGCCGTCGAGCCGAAGTCCGGCTCGAAGAAGACGGGCAGGGCGAGGCAGGCGACGAGCACCATGGGGCCCACGGCCCCGCGCCAGAACAGCTCCACGCGCCACGAGGCTTTGTCAAGCCAGACCGCGAGGGCGATGACGAGGGCGAGTTTCGCGAGTTCGCTCGGCTGCAGGTTCACGGGGCCCACGGGAATCCAGCGGTAGGAGCCGTTGATCGCGCGGCCGAGCGGCGGGAAGACGGCGAGCAGCAAGAGGAAGACGAGCGCGAAGAAAAGCCACGCGAGGATCGCGTGGTCGCGCCAGAGGCGGTAGTCGACGAGCGCGACGACGACCGCCACCGCGATCCCGAACGCCAGGTAGATGAACTGGCGTTTCATGAAGTGGTAGGAATCGTGGTGGAGGCGCAAGCCGTTGGGCCCGCTCGCGCTCGAAAGAACGACAAGGCCCAGTGCCACGATGATCGCGACGACCAGGCCGAAGACAACCAGTGCGGTCTTGCGCACGGCGTTTTTTTAGAGGGAGCCGGCGGGAATCTTGATGACCTGGCCCACGGTCACTTGCGCCTCGGGCGGCATGTTGTTCAAGTCCTGAATGACGCTCGCGTCCACGCCGAAGCGGACGGACAGGCCGATGAGGTCGTCGCCCTCCCGGACGGTGTAGTTCACCGTGGCGGGCGCGGCGTCCACCGCGTCGGGGGCTTCCTCCGCGCCCGTGGGCGCCGGGGTCGCGACAGTCGGCTGGGGCGCGGGGGTGGTCACGGGCGCGGCCACGGGCTTCGTCTCCTCAACCTTCTTCACGGTCGGCTGCGCGGCCTCCTTCTTTGGCGCCGCCTTCTTCGCCTCGGCGGGAACCTTCAGCGTCTTCCCCTCGCGGATCGCGTCGCCCGAGAGGTTGTTCAGCTTCTTCAGCTGGCGGATCGAGCAACCGTGCGCGTAGGCGATGCCGCCGAGCGTGTCGCCGCGCTTGATGACGTAATCCTTCGTCGCGCCCGTGTAGTCGGTCTCGGGGGCCTTCTTCGCCTTGGGGGCGGCGACGGTCGGCATCTTCTGCTCGCCCACGTCGATCTTGCCGGGGAGCTTCAGCTTCTGGCCCAGGCGAATCGTGTCGCTTTTGAGGTTGTTGAGCGACTTGATCGCGTCGATCTTCACGTTGAACTTCTTCGAGATCTTCGCGAGGTAGTCGCCGCGCTGGACGATGTAGACGGTGTAGTCGGCCTCGGGCGCCTTCTCCGGCGCGGGCTTCACCTCCGGCGGGGGGACGGGGGCGGGTTTGGGCGGCGGCAGTGTGACCACGCACGCGCAGTCGTCCGCGCCGCACGCGCAGGGCGCGGCGTGCGTCGTCCCAACCGGGCACGCGCACGAGGGCTTCACCTCCCGCGTTTGCGCGGGCGGAAGCGTCTTGACCTCGTCGGGCGACGTCGCCATTGTCTTGTAGTTCGCATCTTTGCATCCCGCGAGCGTCGCCACGGCGGCGACACCCAGCACGGCCATAACCTTATTCATGTTCTTTTTGTCCTTCATTTTTAACGAGAGAGGCGAAAGCGTCTCCGCGTTCTCCAAAACTTGCAAACTGGTCGAAACTCGCAGCCCCCGGCGACAGGAGAACGGTCTCGCCATCGACTGCGTCGCGCCGCGCGCGTTCAACAGCCGTGGAAAGCGTTCCGCAGATTTCGCAATCAAGCGCGTCTTTCCACGCCGCGTGAAACGCGGGCGCACACCGTCCAATAAGATACACTTTCTTGACGTGTTTTGTCAAGGTTGGAACGACGGAATTTGGGTCGTCGCCCTTGGCGAGTCCGCCCGCGATCAAGCGGACGCAACGCCCCGCCGCGCGCGCTCCCGACGCGGCCATGACAACCCCGGCGGCGAGCGCGGCGAGCGACGTCGCCTTGGAGTCGTCGATGTAGCGGACGCCGCGCCACGCGCCCACGACATTCATGCGGTGTTTGAGCGGCGTAAAGGCGCGGAACGAGTCGGCGATGACCTTGTCGTCCAGCCCCGCCGCACGCATGAGGCGAATGGCGCAACGCCCGTTGACCGCGAGGCACGGGTTGTCGAAATAGGATGACGCGAAAAGCGCGTCGTCCGACGACGGTGACGCGAGCGCGGTGCCGTCGATGGCGACGGACGCGAAAGACAGAAGCCGTCGTTTGAGAGCGTGGTAGACGTCGCGGGAGCGGTGGCGATCCAAGTGGTCGTCCTGCAAATTCAAAAGCGCGGCCGCCTCGAACGTGTCCTCGGGCAGCGTCGTCGTCTCCATCATGAAACTCGACACTTCCACGACCGCCCAGCCGACGGGCGCGGCGAGGGCGACCTCGGAGACGGGCGTGCCGTAGTTGCCGCAGGGGACGGCGCACGCGCCCGTCCGCGAGATCGCGTCGGCGACGAGTTTGACGACGCTCGACTTCCCTTTCGAGCCGGTCACGGCGAGGAGGCGCCATCCGCGCTGGCG
>CAVKTW010000053.1:0-6033 GCA_963659085.1 Candidatus Methanomethylophilaceae archaeon
GGGCAAGACGCGCGAGGCGGCGGAGAAGATCCTCGCGGACGCGAAGGAGGTCGAGGCGGCGGGCGCGTTCGCCGTCACGCTCGAATGCATCCCCTCGGAACTCGCGGCGGAGATCACGGCCGCGCTGAAGATTCCGACCATCGGCATCGGCGCGGGCCCCGTTTGCGACGCGCAGTGGCTCGTCATGCACGATTTGCTGGGTCTCAACGAGCGCGTCCCGTCGTTCGTCAAGAAATACGCCGACCTCGCCACGATTGTGCGCGGCGCGTTCGAGGCTTACGTGAGCGAGGTGCGCATGGGCGCGTTCCCGCCGGCGGTCGCGTCGGCGGCGGGGGGAGCGACATCGTGAAGGGCGCGTCGCTCGTCCTCGCGGCGTTGGCGGCCTTTTCGCTCGTCGCCGCGCCGTCCGCGTCGCGCAACACGTCGCGCGCGAAGAAGGGCGCGAAGGTGGCGACGCTGTCGAGCGAGTTCCAAGACCGCAAGCCCGACCGCAAGATCACGACGGCCAACTGGGGGCCTCGCCGCACGAAGCCCATCCGCACGGGGCCCTTCCAGGTCGACCTCGTCTGCATCTCGTTCCCCGACTGCAAGGTCCCGGAGGCGAAGACCGTCAAGGACGACCTCAACCGCGTCTCGGGCTACACGATCAAGGACTATTACGAGGATTACTCGCAGGGGACGACCTACCCGATCCTTCAGGAGTATCCCGACGTCTACGTCGCCCCGGAGCCGTTCGGCTACTACTGCCATTGGGATCGCTGGAACAACAAGATCGGCTGGAAGTCGGGCGCGGAAGGGCATCAGCGCGTGACGAAACTGCGCGGCGACGCGCTCGACTACGTGCGGGGCGCGGCGCGTGGGTTCGACAAGGGCGTGATGACGTGCTACGTCTACTGCCCCGTCCTCGACCGCGAGAAGGTGAAGGAGCTGTTGCGCGAGGCCTACCCGAAACCGAAGGAGGACTGGGAGCGCGACACGATCCTCGACTACAATCCGCAGATCGACTGGGCCGAGCCGCTGTGGCCGAACTCCCTGCCGCAGGCGCTTTGGCCGAGCGAGGGGCGCGTCATGGTGCACGAACTCGGCCATGTCCTCGGTTCGCCCGACTACTACCACGCGACGGAGAAGCACGACGGCGTGGAGGGCGTCCCCGCCCTGCCGTGGGAGCACAGCCCGACGGGTCTCGCCTACGACCGGCTCATCTACCACGCCTTCGTGCCGCCGGAGACGTATCCCGTCTTGAAGGAGGACGGCGTCTACACGCTCGACCCGCGCCAGTCGCGCATCTCGAAGGTGACGGGCGGGCCTGAGCCGATCCTCGGCTATTTCATTCCGTCGTCGCATCCGAACTACATGTTCTGCGTCGAATACGTCCACGACGAGAAACTGCCCGTGGGCAAGCCGGGGGCGGAGGGGCTTCTCATCTACGTCATCAACGTCACGTTCTCGTCGCCGACGATGGGCCCGCCCGACCTCGCCTACGTCTACCGGCGGGGCGATCCCTTCCTGAAGGGGACGGGGAATGGCGACGCCTACCTGCGCCCCGGCGACAGCTTCACGCTGAAGACCGACCCCGCCGCGCGGATTCCGCCCTTGATCGCCGGCGGCATCGAGATCACGGACATCGTCGCGAAGGACGGCAAATGCTCCTTCCGCCTGACGTTCACGAAGCCGAAGTTCACGCCGCAGCAATTGAAGGACGCGCTCCTGCCGAAGATCCGCCTCTTGGAGGTCGACGAGGTTCTGCCCACATCCTTCCACGCCACGTGCGACGTCATGTATCGCGGCGAACCCCTCCTCACCGAGTATGGCTTCACGTGGGATGTCAAGAAGAACCCGACGATCCAAAAGAACCGCTATCCGCTCTACCACCGCGACCGCTACGAGGCGCGTGTGATCGACTTGAAGCCGGGGACGACCTACTTCGTGCGGGCGTATGCGAAGAACGAGAACGGCGTCACCTACTCCAAGAAGGAGATCGAGATCAAGACGCCCACCGAGGTCAAGGCGGTGCCGCCGCTCATCAAGGACAACATCCTGAACAACTACTATATCGTGCGCTGGTACACGACAATCGACCCCAACGACCTCTACTTCAATTCCGGAAGCCCCGTCCTCGCGATGATGTCGCTCGGCGTCTACTACGGCGCGATGCCGGGCGGGACGCCGAAGGGGTCGAAGCCTCTTGAGATCCGAAAAGTCCACACGAACCCCGGCGAGAGCCGCCCCGGCTTCCGCATGGAGGCGTTCGAGGCGTATTACGCCGCGATGAAGTCGCTCGTCGAGCGGGCGGGTCTGCGCGAGAAGACCTTCGGCAAGATGCCCGCGTGGCAGAAGCGGTGCGCCCGCGAGCTGAAGATCAAGGACGCGAAAGCGGCGTTCGTTCCCGTCAAGGAACTCACGGACTTCCAGGCGCAGACCGCGAAAATCAAGTCGTGGATCGACAAGTCCCAGCCCGTCCTCCTCGTGCGCGAGAACACCTACATGCCCGAGGTCACCCACGAGATCTACCCGCTCGACATCGCCCTCATCGACGGCTACGACGAGGAGGGACGCTGGCACGTCACCTTCCCGCTCGGGGTGGATCGCGGCTCGAAGACGGCGAGCGGCTACCTCTCCGACGAGACGCTCTACGTGTCGGTCACGGACGCGCTGCTCCTCTTCTACCGCCCGTGAGGTCGCGCCGGGTGGCCGATTCGCAATCGGTCACATTATTTGTGCGCAAAAAGTCTTGCGAAAACCGCGCCGCTGGTGTATCATAACACCAAAGCCTGTCGCGGGGGGCGTGGCGCCCGTCCGACGAGAGGCGGTCACGACACGAGAGAAGGGGTAGAAGAAATGAAGATCAATCGGCGCGATTTCCTGTTCGGCAGCGCGGCGGCGGCGGCCTTGGCGGGTTGCTCGACGAGCCGCGTGGGGCTGCGCGACTTGAAAGGGGGGAAGCTCCGCGCGGCGGTGATCGGCTGCGGCATCCAGATGCGCACGGCGCTCATCCCGCAGTTCCTTGGCCGCGACCGCGCCGCCGGCGTGGGCGATTTGGTCGAGATCGTCGCGGCGTGCGACTGCGACAAGACGCGCGCGGCGGCGGGCGCGGCGCAGGTGAACGCGGCGTATGGCCGCGAGGTCTGCCGCGCCGAGACCGACTTCCGCGACGTCCTCGCCGACCCCACGATCGACATCGTGTGCATCGGCGCGCCCGACCACTGGCACGCCTACATGTCGGTCGAGGCGATGAAGCACGGCAAGGACGTCTACTGCGAGAAGCCCCTCACCTTCACCATCGACGAGGCGCGGAAGGTGATCGCCGCGCAACGGAAATACGGCCGCGTCTTCCAGACGGGTTCCATGCAGCGCAGCTGGGCGGAGTTCTGGACGGCGTGCATGCTCGTGCGCAACGGCGTCATCGGCACGGTTCGCCACGTGGACGCGAACTACGGCATCGGCGGCGAGAAGCTGGGCGGGCCCTCGCACCCCGTGCGCTTCTTCAACGATCCCGCGAACGCCGCGACCGAGGGGGCGCCCAATCCCGACGTCGATTGGAACCTGTGGCTGGGCCCGGCGAAATACCGCCCGTATTCCGACCAGCTCGCGCCGCGCGGCGTCAACAAGTTCTACCCGATGTTCTGGCGCTTCGACGACGACCTCGCCTCCGGCTACAACGGCGACTGGGGGGCGCACCACCTCGACATCGCGCAGTGGGGGCTTGACATGGACGATTCGGGGCCCTACAGGATCATCCGCTCCGACGAGCCGCACTCGACGAACCTCTACCACGGCGGCCGCCGCCAGTTCGGCATGCGGATGCTCTTCAAGTCCAAGGTGGACGGCCAGGACGTCGAGCTCTACCACGGGCCCTTCGGCGTGTGGGGGACGGTCTTCTACGGCACGGACGGCATCGTCGCGGTCAACCGCGGCAAGATCGCCGTCTGGACGAAGACGGGCCCCGTCACGCCGACGGCGGAGATCCGCGCGGCGGTCGCGAACGTCACCTTCCGCCCCGACTGCCTCGTCGCCGCGTCCGTGGGCAAGGACTACGGCACGGACGCGACGGTCAAGAAGGACGACGCGCTCGCCGCGACCCTGACGCAGTTGCGGGAACGCTTCGACCTCGCGCACGCGAAGACGCAGCTCTACAAGAGCGCCAACCAGGTGCTCAACTTCGTCGAATGCGTCCTCTCGCGCCAGCCGACGATTTCGCCCGCCGAGACGGGTGGCCGCAGCGGTGCGCTCTGCCTTCTGTGCAACATGTCGTATCAGTTCGACACCGGCTTCGACTGGGATCCCGCGAAGATGGACTTCGCGGGCTGCAACGCGCGAAAACTTCCCATCGCCCGCGCCGATTCACGCGGCTGGGACATCGTGGTCTGACGGCCATGGGACGGTTGACACGGGGGGCGGTTTGCGCCGCCCTGGTCGCGGCGCGCGCGGCCGTCGCGGCGGCGGATGTCTGGGAGGGGAGTTCGTGGATTTCCGTCCCCGACGCGCCGACCGTCGGCGAGGCGAGGGATGGCGCGACACGAGCCGCGCCGGGGACGAGCTGGTTTGTGCGCGAGTGGACGAACGAGGGCGACATCGTCCGCGCCGTCTGGACGACGGCGGGGCTTGGCGTCTACGACATCTACGTGAACGGCCGGCGCGTCGGGGACGATTTCCTCAAGCCCGGCTTCACGCACAACGCGAAGACGAAGTATTCGTTCGCCTACGACGTGACGGCTTTCCTCCGTCGGACGACAGGCGAGACGAATGTCCTTGCCGCCGAAGTCTCCGCCGGTTGGTGGCGCGACAAGATCGTCAACTTCTTCGGCAAGAAGAGCGCGTTTCGCGGCGTCCTGGAGTTGACGCTCGCGGACGGCACGTCCCGCCGCGTCGTGACGAATGTTTCGGACTGGCGTGCCGGCGTCGCGGGCCCCGTGCGGGAGGCCTCGATCTTCGACGGCGAGGTTTTCGACGCGCGCGAGCCGCTGGGGTGCGAACGCGATGTGTGGCAACGGTTCGGCAAGCCTGAACTGAACGAGGAGTTCGCGGGCGAGATCCTGCCGACGGACGGCGCGGAGGTGTGCCTGCGCGAGGATCTCGCGCTCAAACCCGTCGAGGCCTACACGTGGAAGGGCGTGGAGGGCGCGTCGGGCCTGGCGTTTGGACGGGTTGTGAAGACGCGCGAGTTCGCGCCGGGCGGGCCGTTCGAGATCGGCGAGGGCGAGACGCTCGTCCTCGATTTCGGGCAGAACGCGGCGGCCGTGCCGCGCTTCCGCTTCGCCGCTCCGGCGGGAACGGTGCTCGTGGCGAAACCCGCCGAAATGCTCAACGACGGGAACGGCCTCAAATCGCGCGGCAACGACGGGCCCGAGGGAAGCGTCTACCGCGTCAACCTCCGCGAGGGATATGAGACGGGGCGGCTTGTGCGCTACACCTTCGCGGGAAAGGCCGTCGAGGACTATCAGCCCCGCTTCACATTCTTCGGCTACCGCTATGTCTCGATCACGGCGTCCGCCCCCGTCACGATTGTGGACGCTCTCAGCGTGCCCGTCACCTCCATCCGCCGCGACATGGAGCGCGGCTCGATCCGCACGGGGGACGCGGCCGTGAACAGGCTCATCGCCAACGTCCGCTGGGGGCAGCTCTCGAACTACCTCTCCGTGCCGACGGACTGCCCGCAGCGCAACGAGCGGCTCGGCTGGACGGCCGACACGCAGGTCTTCTGCGAGACGGCGACGTTCAACGCCGACGTCTACGGATTCTTGCGCAAGTGGATGCGCGACATGCGCGACAGCCAAAGTCCCACGGGCGCCTTCCCCGGCGTCGCGCCGGCCGGCCAGTATGGCAACGAGATGATGCGCCTCGGCTGGGGCGACGCGGGCGTGATCGTCCCCTACATGCTCTTCAAGCAGTCTGGCGACCGGCGCGTCGTAGACGAGAACTGGGCGGCGATGGCGAGATTCGTCGCCCACGTCGACGAGACGCGATACGCGACCGCCGCGATCAAGGACGAGTGCCGCAACTACCAGTGGAACGACTGGCTCTCGCTCACGCGCC
>CAVKTW010000054.1:0-5125 GCA_963659085.1 Candidatus Methanomethylophilaceae archaeon
CGCCCTTCATCGGACGATTGGCGCGTAGTGTATCATTTTTTCCAGGGCCTGTCAATACGGGCGCCGCCGCTTCGGCTTTTGCCACGACTCGAGCGACCCATCGCCATGCACGAAGAGCCAAAAATTCCCCCTTGCGGAGAGAGAAGGCTTTGTGGTATAATATTCGGCGTTTTCGTTGATGGGGCTGTAGCTCAATTGGATAGAGCATCAGACTACGAATCTGAGGGTTGTGGGTTCAACTCCCGCCAGCCCCGCCAATCGCGAGAACCCAGATTGCGGGGTGGAGCAGCCTGGTAGCTCGTCAGGCTCATAACCTGAAGGTCGTTGGTTCAAATCCAGCCCCCGCTACCAATCTCAATCTGGGTCTTTGTCGGGGCGTAGCGCAGCCTGGTAGCGCGTTTGCTTGGGGTGCAAAAGGTCACGAGTTCAAATCTCGTCCGTCCGACCAACCTTTTGACGCTGAAGAATCGGTGCGTTTCTTGCGGCTATTCCACGACGCGACCCAAGCGCAGGCTGTGCGAGGCTTTGAGGAGGACGGTGTCGCCCACGCGGAGGATCTCGCCGAGGCGCGGGAGAAGAGCCTCGACCGTCGGGAAGGCGAAATCCGCCGCGCCTTGCGAGGCAAGTTCGCCGACGGCGACGACCGCCGAAAATCCCTTTTTCATCGCGAGGTCGAACACCTCGCGGTGGAAGTCGAGCGCCCGCTCCCCCAGCTCCAGCATGTCGCCCAAAATGACGACGCGACGCGACGCGCACGGCGTGGCGGCGAACGCCTCAAGAGCCGCTTTCATCGAATCCGGGTTCGCGTTATACGTATCGTCAATGAACGTGACGCCCCCCTTCTCGACGCGCCGCCACCGCGCCCCCGGAAGCGAGAAGTCGCGCAGGGCCTCCGCGCCCGCCTCGACCGAAAGCCCCAGCGACAATGCAAGCGTGAAGGCGAGCGCGGCGTTTTCGGCGAAATGGGGTGGATGGGAAACTGCCGCGTCCAAGAGAGCCGGCGGCACCGTGTCGACGGGATGGGCGTGCGGGTTGAGCGACGCGAGGTAGGCGGCGAAATCGTCGCGGGCGGGAAAGAACGCGCCCTCCGTCGCGGCGGCGAGAAGCGTCCCCTTCTCGCGCGCGAGAGATTCCCGCGAGCCGAAGAACTCCAGATGCGCCGTCCCCACGTTCGTCACAAGCCCCAGCTGGGGACGCGCGATGTCGCAGAGCGTCGCCAACTCGCCGGGGTGGTTCGTCCCCATCTCCAAAACAAGGAACTCGGCCTCGTCGGGGCAATTGAGGATCGTGAGCGGCAAACCGATGTGGTTGTTGAAGTTCCCCTCCGTCGCGGCGGTGCGGCCAAGACGCGAGAGAAAAACGTTCAAGATTTCCTTCGTCGTCGTCTTGCCGGAGGAGCCCGTCACGCCAATCACACGCGCTGCCAACCGCGCGCGCCGCGCCTTCGCCCGCGTGTGCAGCTCCTCAAGACCGTCCACAATCTCGACGGCGCCGTTCGCGCGCGCGGCCGGGATGAAGTCGTGTCCGTCGCGCCTGTCGCCCTTCAACGCCACGAAGGCGTCGCCCGGCCGGATCAGGCGCGAATCGAACGCATACCTCACGAGACGCCCCGCGTCGAATGGCGGTAGAAGGAGACGAGCCTCTTGACTTCCTCGAAGGGCTCGACGTCGTTCTCGACGCGCTCCAGAGCCTGGGTGCGGTTGAGTCCCTCGCGGTAGATGAGCCGGTGCGCGTCCTTGAGCGCGTGGATCACGTCGCGCGAGAAGCCGCGCCGCGTCAGGCCGACGACGTTGGGCCCGATGACCCGCATCGACCCCTCGCCCATGTCGCAGAGCATGTAGGGCGGCACATCCTGGCGGATCTTGCACATGCCGCCCACCATGGCGTGCGTGCCCACGGTGCAAAACTGGTGCGACGCCGAGCAGCCGCCGATGATCACGTAATCCTGCAAGTGGACGTCGCCCGCGAGCTGGACGGAGTTCGAGCAGATGACGTGGTTGCCGAGGATGACGCCGTGCGCCGCGTGGCAGTAGCACATGAAGAGGCAGTCGCTGCCGATGACCGTCTTCTCGCCGTCGGCCGTGCCGAGGTGGACGGTCGAGAACTCGCGCAGAACCGTGCGGTCGCCGATCTCGACGTAGGAGACGGAGCCCTCCTGATACTTCAAGTCCTGCGTCTTCATGCCGACGCAGGCGTAGGGGAAGATCTGGCACTGCTCGCCGATGGTCGTGTGGCCGTCGATGATCGCCCCCTGCCCGACGCGCGTCCCCGCGCCGATCTTGACGTTCGGCCCGATGTGGACGAAAGGCCCGATCTCGACGTCGGCGCCCAGCTCGGCCCCGTCCTCAACACACGCGCTTGGATGAATCATGGTGACTCCTTTTCCTTAAAGATGCTTTTTGAAGAAATGGACGGACAACGCCAGACAGACGGCGACGGGCAGGAACATCAACGCCCCCGGATAGAACATGAACTTCTCCTCCAGGGAGAGCATCAGGATGACGACGAGGTAGTAGCCGAGCGCGACGGCGAGCGAAATCGCCATGCCAATCGTGCTTTCCTTGCGTTGGGAGCGGATGCCCAAGGGGATGCCCACGAGGACGAAGCAGACGGACGCGAGCGCGAAGACGGCGCGTTTGGAGAACTCGACCCAGAGCGACGACACGTCCTCGGCGAGGACATACTTGCGGCTCGCCTTGTCCGAGAGGCTGCCGACGGCCGCGTCGCGCTGGCGCGTCGTGTCCGCAATCGCCGCGACAAGAGCCTTCGTCGTCATGTCCTTCTCCGTCGGCCTGTAGCGTCCCGTCTTGAAGACGTCCTTGATGACGTAGGAGAACCGCCCGAACCGCGCCAGCGTCGGATGGTTCTCGTCGAGCGGGTCGACCGTCATCTGGTAGAGGTCGAGCTTGACGTCGCCGCCGTCCTGCGTGACGAGCGCCTTCTCCGCCGTCATCACGCGCACGAAGCTCTCGTTCGAGTAGTCGGCGACGACGAGGTCGTGGAGCCAGTTGCCGTCCTTCGACGCGAAGTAGAGTTTCGCGTCGGGGAAGTCGTCGATCATGCGCCCCGGCTCCAGAATGCTCAACCCCGCCCCGACGGAGACGCGCTTTTTCAGCGTGCGGCGGATGTGGTGGCCGCGCGGGACGATCTCGTTGTTGACGAAGAACCCCAGCATCGCGCACGCGAGCCCGAAGAGGAGCGGCAGGCGCACGACGCGCATCAGGTGGATGCCGCACGCGCGCATCGCGGCGATCTCGGAGTCGGCGCTCAACCGCGAGAAGACGAGGATGGACGAGACGAGGATCGCCAGCGGCACCGACCATTGGAGCGTCTCCGGCAGCGACACGAGGCAGAACTCGCCCACGAGCGACAGCGGCACGCCGTCCATGATGTAGGAGACGATCTGGACGAGAAGCCCGATCGTCAGCACGAACGACAGGACGAGGAACGCGAGGACGAAGCTCGACAGGAACGAGCCGAAGACGTATCGCTCAATCGTTTTCAAAACCGCAGGAGGAAGTAGTTTTTCTTGCCGGAACGCAGGACGGCCACGCCGGAGCGGACGTCCGCCGCCGCGAAAACGCGCGTCTCGTCGATTTTCGCGTCGTTGAGCGAGAGTCCGCCCTGCTGGGCCATGCGCCGCGCCTCGCCGCGCGACTTGAACATCCCCGCGTCGGCGGCGAGCGCGAAAACCGGCTGGCCCACGCACGCGTCGAGGGACAGCGTCGCGCTCGGCACGTCGGCGGCGTTCGCGAGGTCGGCGGCCGACTTCTTGGCGTAAAGGGCCTCCGTCGCCGCCCGCGCCTTCTCAAGCCCTTCCTCCCCGTGGACGAGGCGCGTCAGCTCCTCGGCGAGGGCCTTTTGCGGAATGCGCCGCTCGGGGTGCGCGTTCATCTCCGCCTCCAGCGCGGCGATCTCGTCCAGGGAGCGCATCGAGAAGACCTTCAGGTAGCGGATGACGTCCGCGTCGGCCGCGCGCAGGAAGTATTGATACCAGTCGAAGACGCTCGTCATCTCGCCGTTGAGGAAGAGCGCGTTGCCCTCGGACTTGCCGAACTTGCGCCCCGCCGAGTCGAGGAGGAGCGGGAACGTGAGCCCGTAGGCCGCGTCGCCGCGCAAGCGGTGGATGAGGTCGGTGCCCGCCGTGATGTTCCCCCACTGATCCGCGCCGCCGATCTCAAGCTGGCAGCCGAAGGCGTCGTGGAGGTGCAGGAAGTCGTTGCCTTGCAGGATCTGGTAGGAGAACTCCGTGAACGTCAACGCCCCCTCGCTCGCCTGAAGGCGTTTCTTCACGGACTCCTTCGCGAGCATCTGCGGCACGCGGAAGTTGACGGCGATGTCGCGCAGGAACGCGATGGCGCTCATCTCCTTGTACCAGTCGTAGTTGTTGACGAGACGCGCCGCGTTGGGGCCGTCGAAGTCGAGGACGCGCGAGAGGTTCTCGCGGATGCCGCGCACGTTCGCCTCGACGTCCTCGCGCGTGAGCATGTTGCGCTCGGCGGACTTGCCCGACGGGTCGCCGATCAGCCCCGTCGCGCCGCCGACGAGGGCGATGACCTTGTGGCCGGCCATCTGGAAGCGTTTGAGGACGATCATCGAGACGAGGTTCCCCGCCTGAAGCGAGCGCGCGGACGGGTCGAAGCCGCAGTAGAGCGTCATCGGACGCTCCAACGCCTCGGCGAGTTTCGGATCCGTCACACTCTCGATGAGCCCGCGCTCTTTCAATTCGTCAATCAATTTCATGCCGCCTATTATACCAAAAGTTAGGCTCGTCGACGCGCGGCAGAGCGGAGGCGGCCTCAATCGCCGACAGGCGCCGCGTCGAATCTGACGGCGTAGGTGAAGTCGCCGACGCGGCGGTTCGTGCCGTCCCGCTCGACTCGGTAGCTGTAGCGCACATCGATGTCGTCGCGCGCGCGGTTGGTCGCGTAGCTGATGACGAACGCCCCGTCGTCCTCCCGGCGGATGTCAAACGACATCTTCGAGTGCGCGTCGTCCTTGAGGTTGCCGAGCGCGGCAAAGGGCGCGAGGCCGGCCTGCGTCATCCCCAGGAGCACCAGCTGGCGCTGAATGGGCGTCATCTGGGCGCCGTAGCGCGCGTCGAAGGCCGTGACGAAGGCGTTCA
>CAVKTW010000055.1:0-5101 GCA_963659085.1 Candidatus Methanomethylophilaceae archaeon
CGTCTAAAGCCACGGCGGTGAAGTCGATTTCGGATCGCGATTGCAGGGCGGTTCAGACGAGGACGAGCCGGAGGGTGTGTTCCTCCCGGCGGGGAGGGAAGAGCCGTTCAGCGCGAACTGGCCGAAGCGAACCACGAGCCCAAAGCCTGTGCCTTTTTGATTTGCGGCGAAAATATGGTATAATTGACCATAATAATGGTGAACAGGAGACAGCGATGAGAAAAGTCATTTCGCTTTTGGCGTTGTGCGCACTCGTCTTCCCGGCGATGGCGGCGAGTGTCCGCGAGGATCAGGCGAAGCTCGCGGCACGCGCGTGGGTGTCTCGCGGCGGCACGCTCGGCGCGCGGCTTGGCGCGAAGGTGAAGAGCCTCACGACCCTCGTTTGCGCGACCGACAAGAGCACGAACACCGTCTATGTCGCGGGGATGGAGGGTCTCGGCACCGTCTTTCTCGCGACCGACACGACCCTCAACCCCGTCATCGCCTTCACGTCCGCCACGAACGACTTTTCGACGATTGACGAGAGAAGCCCCCTCTGGGCCCTCTTGAGCCGCGCGGGGACGGTCTCCACCGCGAAGAGGCCGGTCGCCGCCGCGTCATCGTCCGCCACGGCCGCCGCCACCGCCGCGTCCGAGAACGAAAGCTTGTGGGCGTCGCTCATCGCCGAGGGCGCAAACTTGGAATCGGCCGCCGCCGACACACGTTCCGTGAAAAAGCCGCTGCTCACCCACGCGCCGACGCTCGGCGACGTCCGCGTCGAGCCACTCGTCCAGTCGAAGTGGAATCAGTCGACGGTCGCGGACAAATTGTGCTACAACCGCTTCACCCCCGACCTCCAGAACGGCGAGCGAGCCCTCTGCGGTTGCGTCGCGACGGCGATGTCGCAGATCATGCGCTACCACGAGTTCCCAACCGCGTCGCGAGATTCCGTCACGCGCACGTGCTACATCGACGCGACGGCCTATTACAAGGCGAACAACACCGCCGCGGCGACGAAAGACCTCATGACGCAAGCGGGCCTCTACGACTGGTCGAAGATGGTGCTTGTCCCCGCCGATTCCTCCCTCACCGACGAGGAGGCGGACGCGATTGGCAAGCTCACGTCGGACGCCGGCATTTCCGTCAACATGAGCTACGACCGCTCGTCCACGGGCGGCAGCGGCGCCTTCATGATGCGCGTCCCCTACGGGTTCAAGTCAGCCTTCGGCTACGCGAGCGCCGACTACTATGATTCGGGGAGCGAGATCTCCGCCGATTCGGCGGCCATGGAGCGGGGGCTTTTCGCGAACCTTGACGCGGGCTACCCCGTGCTGATGGGCGTGTCGGGCACCTCCGGCGGCCATGCGATTGTCGGCGACGGCTACGGCTACAAGGACGCGGTCGCCTACGTCCACCTGAACATGGGTTGGTCGGGGCAGTCGGATTTCTGGTACAACCTCCCCGACATCGATTCGTTGCCGCCGTTCGACGCGTTCGACGACATGGTGATCAACATCTTCCCGGACGCGTCGAACGTCGCGCTGTTGACGGGGCGCGTCACCGACTCGAACGGAGAGGCCGTCTCGGGGGCGACCGTGTCGGTTTACGATGCCTACGATGACACGCAGGCGCCCGCCGCGACCGTGACGACAAGCGCGTCCGGCGTTTACGGCGTTTCCCTCGCCCCCGGCACTTACAATGTCGAGGTCGTGAAAGCGGGCTTCCCCGCCGCGTCGCTTTCCTCGATCAGCCTGCCCCTGACGACGCGCACGACAAAGACTCGGCAAGGGTCTGTCGTTTATGACGCGACCAATCCGTGGCTCGTCACCTACACAAACGTCGAGCAGGTCGTGTCGATTGGAAACTCCTACGGCAACGACGTGACGCTTCCCGTGTCACGCGCCCAAATGGCGGTCGGCGACGAGACGCGATCCTACGCCACGCTCGACGCGGCGGTCGAGGACGCGCGCGCGCTTTGCGCGACGGGGACGCTCACGGAGGCGACCATCGAGATTCTCGCGTCCCTCTCGCTTGAAAAGAGCGTCACCAACGACTTCCCCTGCACGATCACCACGGCGAGCGACCTCTTGGAGGCGACGCCGCAGATCACGCGCGTGAACGGGGCTTCGCTGCGCGTCCTGGCCGGCGGCTCGTTGACGCTTTCGTCCGTCGCCTTTGCGGAGGCGGCCTCCACGGCCGTTGTGGTCGAGGCGGGCGGACAACTCCGCCTTGAAAGCGGCGTCACGCTCGGCGTGCCGGCGACGACGGTCGCCATCGAGACGGCCGACGCCGAGGGGCTTGTCCTCGCGGGCGTGTTGGAAAGCGGCTTCACCTTCAACTGCCTTGCCGCGCAGGACGCGGGATGCGTCTTCGCCGCGACGGAGAACCTCACGCTTGATCAAGCGAACGAGGCGGCCGCCCTCATCGAGAACGCGGCGGACGAATTCGGCGAGGTGCGCGGCGTCGCCGAGGCCGATGGGTCGGGTGCGATCGTCCTCAAATGGCAGGAGATTCCCGTGCCGCTCGCGTCGTCGGTCGGCTACTTCATCGGCCTTGACGGCAGCACCAACACCGCCGCCCGCTTCGACCGGCTCATCGAGAAGTTCCAAGACTACCAGGCCGAGGGGCTTGTCGACGAGGGGGCCGAGATCGTCGTCAACGAACGCACCGACCTCTCCTTCAAAAACCGCATGACGATCACGTCGCCCGTGACCTTGCGCGGCGCGAGCGCATCGGTCGAGGTCGCGTCCATCGCCAAGACGGCGGGCTTCGACGTCCTCTCCGGGGGCGTTCTCACCTTGAAAGACATCGCCTTCAAAGGCTTCAAGGGCGACACGTTCTTGAAGGTGGCCGGCGGCGAGGTCATCCTCGCGTCGGGGGCGCGGCTCGACGGCATCCAAGGAACGAACACCGCCTACGGGCCCAACCTCCTGAAGTCGGGCGCGTTCACGATCCAATCGGGCGCCGTCATCACGAACGGCTTTTCGAAGGGCGCGGGCGGCGGCCTCTACGCGGTGGGCGGCCGTCTCAACCTTGAAGGCGGCCTGATCGCGTCCTGCTCGGCGGTGAAGGGCGGCGGCGGCGTGTTCGCGACGTTGGCGACCTCCACAAAGACGTTCTGCGCCGTGTCGATGGCGGGCGACATTTCGTTCTCAAGCAACACCGTCTACGCGACGGGGGCGCGGCAGGATCTCCTGTTGGAGGGCACAACGTATTCGAAACTGACGATCAGTGCGCCGCTTTTCGCGGCGGCGCGTTCCATCGCGCTCGTCTGCGACGCGACGGCGGACGGGGGCGCGTTCGCCACCTACGACGCGGACGCGTTCTCCGATGACGAGGCGCGGAGCTCGGCGCGCGCGTTCGTGTGCGCGAACCCCGCCACGGCGGACGCGGTGTTGAGCGGCCAGGCCGACGAGGGCGTCGTCCGCTGGAGCGAGGCGACGGCGGAGCTTGACGAGGACGAGCGCGATCTCGCCGTCGTCAAGCTCACGTTCGCGGACGGCCGCGAGGCGTATTACGCGGAGCTTGAGGCCGCGTTCCAGGCGGCGCGGGGCGACTTCACGGCGGAAGTCCTTGTCGCCGACGTGACCTTTTCCGACGATCTCGTTGTCACGGGCGAGGTGACGCTCACCTCGGCCGAGGGGCTTGCGTGCGAGATCGCCCGCCGCGCCGATGCGTTCATTCAAGTCGAGCCGACGGGCTCCCTCACGCTCACGAACATCAGCTACGCCATCGCGCCCGCGACCGTCGCGGGGTCGGACTCCTCCGACTACGCGCTCATCTACGTCCGTGGCGGCGCACTCACCTTGGCGGATGGCGCGACCGTCTCAGGGCCCTACAAGGACGACGAATTTTCCGAGGAGGCGCGGTCGGCGTCGGCGGTCGTCGTGTATGCCGGCGGCACGTTCACGATGGAGAGCGGATCGCGGATCCGCGACTGCCTGAACGAGTCCGTGAACCCCATCGGCGCCGTCCAGTCGGGCGTGGGCGGCGGCGTCCTCCTCGACACGCGCGCGACCGGCTACTTCCGGGGCGGCACGATCTCCAACTGCCGGACGGCGAGCGGCGCGGCGGTCTATGTCTGCAACAAGTCGGTCGCCTACGTCTCGGGTGATTTCACCGCCACGGACAATGTCAGCGTCGAGACGGACACGCTCAACAACATCGTCGTGGAGGATCTCTCGACGCTCTACCTCGCCGGGGATTTGAGCGCGTCGGACGGCATCGGCGTGACGGCGGGCGACCTCATCGTGGGCGACACGAACCTCGTCGCCACGGTCGAGGGCTGGCGCGGCTGGGAACTCACCGCCCTCACGAACAGCGCGGCGAAATTCGTCCGGGACGCGGACACGCGCGTCCACGGCTTCCTCGTCACGAACGCGACGGAGACGGCCTACGTCGTCTGGTCAACGGCGGTCGAGGACGGCGCGTTCGCGGTTGGGGAGGAGGTCTTCTACGCGGCGGGCGAGGTGCCGGAGTTGCCGCCCTTGCCCGATCCCTCGGTCGTCACGAACGTGCCGACCGCGATCGCGTTCCAGTCGATTGAGCGACTCTCGGAGACGACGTGGCGGCTTGTCGTCACGAATGTCGTGCCGTGGTGCTGGTATCGCCTCCTCTCGACGGACGATTTGACACAGGGCTTCACGACGACGAACGACTGGGCGCAGACATCGGCGGACGCGCCGGCCGCCTGGACGAACGACGTGGAAGCGACGGGCGCATCTCTCTTCTGGAAGGCGGAGGGGAAAGAAGGCCTCGTCGACTGAATTTCAAATAACACCTCGAAAGAAACGCATCATGGCAGAGAGCAAGAAAGCGGCCTCGACGGCCGACGCGGCGAAGAAGACGACGACGGGCAACACGGCCCTTGACGCGGTGATGAGCCAGATCCGCAAGGAGTTTGGCGAGATGTCGATCATGCGCCTCGGCGACAAGGAGATCGAGGACATTCCCGTCATCTCGACGGGGGCGCTCTCGCTCGACCTCGCGCTCGGCGTGGGGGGCTTGCCGCGCGGGCGCATCGTCGAGTGCTACGGGCAGGAGTCGTCGGGCAAGACGACGCTCGCCCTGCACGTCGTCGCGAACGCGCAGAAGGCGGGCGGCGTCGCGGCGTTCATCGACG
>CAVKTW010000056.1:0-8248 GCA_963659085.1 Candidatus Methanomethylophilaceae archaeon
TCGCGGTGAAGCCCGTCATCACGTGGCTCACCGTCGCGCCGCCCTCGAACTCCATGGTGACCGTCTGGTGGTCGGGGACGTCGTTGTTCGACTGGTAGACGCACGTGCCATACTCCGTCGTCTCGATGAGTTTCTCCATCGCCTCGCGCGACGGGTCGGCGAAGAGGTATTTGAGCTCGTCGTGCTCCACATACATGTTGCGCGCGCTCCAGACGCACCGCTTCTCGATGGCGGGCGGGCAGTCCACGCACCGCAACGCCGCGCCCTTGGGCATCATCTCGCGGCGGAAGAGCTTGATCGAGCCGAACGACGTCACCTTGCGGCACTTGCGCCCGTTCAGCCACCACACGAAGAGGTCGAAGTCGTGCGAGCATTTCGCGAGGATGATGGGCGAGCTCTTCTTCGAGTTCGCCCAGTTGCCGCGCACGTAGGAGTGCGCGACCTTCCAGAACCCCGCCGACTCCTGGTGCGCGATCGAGACGACCTCGCCGAGCTCCCCGGAGTCGATGAGCGCCTTGATGTGCGCGAAGTAGGCCGTGTAGCGCAGGATGTGGCCGACGATGACGAGCTTTTTGACGCGCAACGCGCAGTCGATGACCTCGCGGCAGGCCGCCTCGGTCGGCGAGATGGGCTTCTCCAACAGAAGGTGGTAGCCCGCCTCCAGCGCGGCCATCGCCGCGTCGTGGTGGAGCGCGTCGGGCATCGTCACCATCACGACGTCCGCGTCCGGCCGCTCGGCGAGGCAGTCGCGCCAATCCTTCCAATACCGCGCCGCCGGAATGACCTCGGCCTGCGTCGGGTCGGCGACGCCGACGATCTCAAGCTGGTCGGGATGCGCCGTCGCATACTCCGCGTAGGCGCGGCCCCGGTAGCCCGCGCCGAGGATGACCGCCCGGATCTTGCTCATTTGACGAGGCCTTCCAGCGCGGTGGCGATGTCCTTCGCCCGCGACGCGCCGCCCTCGCGCTCGATGACGTAGTTGCCCGTGTAGCCAAGCCGGGCGAGCTCGGCCAGGAACGCCTTGCCGCCGACCTGCCCCTCGCCCCAGACGACCTCCTCGCCCCAGGTGCCGGGGACTTTCGTGACGACCGCGTCCTTGATGTGCACCTGGCCGATCCACGGGATGAGCGTGCGCAACGCCTTCATCGGCTCGCCCTTCGCGTAGAGGATCATGTTCGCGGGGTCGAAGTTGATGCCCACGCCGGGAACGTGCTTCATGAACAGGGCCAAGTCCTCCGCCGTCTCCTGCCCCGACTCCAACAGGAGCGTCACGCCGTAGCGCGCGCACTCGTCGCGCATCCACGTGACGCGCTCGACATACTTCTTGAACGCGGCGGGGTCGCTCTCGTCGAGGAAGCCCGCGTGCGTGGACATGAAGCGGCAGCCGAGTTCTTGCGTCAACTTCGCGCCCGCCGTGACGATCTCCTGATTCTTCGCCCAATGCTCGTCGGGGACGATGCCGCCCGTCTGGCGGATGGTCTCCAAGGTCGAGTAGTCTTCGCCCACGGTGCCGATCATCGTGGACATCAAGACCCACTCGCCCGAGGCGATCTTCGCCTTGACGAAGTCGAGGGCCTTCTGCCCCTCCGCCTCGCCGTGGCGGCGGTCGGGCGCGATGAACGGGCCGAGCGCAAGGTGGATGCCCTTCACGTCGAGTTTCTTCATCTCGGCGGCAACGCCCTCCATCGGCTCGCGCCAACTCCAGCTGCACACGCCCACGCGCGAGCGGTCGACGACGGTTTCACCGGGACACGCAAGGCACGCGGTCTCCGCCGCCGGACGCGGCGAACAGAGGGGGCAGCAGCCCGACAGGACGGCCGCCAACGAAAGCGGCAGGAGAAAGAGTTTGAGGTTGTTTTTCATGTGATGTTTCCTTCTTGTTGCAAAGGGGTTTCGTCCGCGTTCGACGCCTCGACGCGAACTTTCTCGAAAAAGGCCTTGCGGAGGATGGGCAGCCGCCGCTCCTGGCGCTCCAGCGACCAGAGGAGGAACCGCCATTTCCGGTCGAAGTCGTAGGACGGCGGGACAGGCGGGTGGAAGCCCTCGAACTGGTCGCGCATGACCGAGAGCTGCCACGCCATCGCGTGCGTCCTGAACTCAAAGCCGTTCATGAAATGCTCGGCCAGCTCCTCCATGCGCTCCGTGTGCTTCTTCGAGAAGATCTTGAGCGCGTGCGCGTAGTGCGTCATGTAGAAGGCCGCCAGCGCGTGGAGGTTCTCGTCGGTGAAGTCGAGCGTCGGCCAGCCGAGGCTGCCCCGGATGGAGCACGTCGCCACGCGCTTGGGGACAACCATCTCGCGCAGAAGGTCGTATTCGAACTCGTAGATCTCCTTGCCAACCCCGTAGAGCGGCGACGCGGTCGCGGGGTCGAACTTCTTCATCGCCATGTTCTGCGCGGCCGCGTCGCCCATGAGCGAGACGAGCGAGAGGACAACCTCCCGCTCCTCGCCCGGCAGGCCGTCCGCCCGCCGGAAGTAGGACTCCGGGATCGAGTCCATCGGCTCGCCCTCGCAGCGCGTGCGGATGTAGAAGTCGGCGGCGCGGGAGGCGTGCGGGCGGCGGCGCAGGAGCCTGTAGTAGGAGCTCAGCGACAGCCCCAACGCCCGCAACCCGCCAATTCTCGCGAGCATGTAGTCGCCGTAGCCCTTGCGCGTCGACGACAGCCCCTTCTCGATCAAGCCCGCCTCGATGGGGCGGAAATTCGTCTTGTAGACGACCTCGCGCGTCCGCCCGCGCCCCACGGCCGCCGCCGCGTCCTCGCGCAGCTCGTAGACGTTGGCGTAGTCGACGACCTCGCCCTTGGAGAGCATGGCGCGGAGGTTCGCGAGCAAAACCTCCGTCCGCGCGTCCGCCCCCGGGTGGAGGACGATGCGCCCCTCGACGAACGCCGCCCCCGGCAACGCCGTGCGGCGGTCGTCGAACGCCGGTGTCGAGCCTTCGCCGCGCACGGCGTAGACCTCGCCCGTCACATACATGTAGAGCGTCTCGATGAACGCGGGGGCGGTTTCGTCGGCGAACTCCGCCCGCGTCAGGAGCGAGCGGTAAAGGGCGACGATCTCCTTCACGCGCTCCGCCGCGTCCACTGTCTCGCCGCGCGACAGTTCGTCGTTCAAGCGCTCCAAGCGCGGCACGAGCGTCTCCAGCGCGACGCCGCGCTTCAGACCGAAGAACTCGATCTCGTGGTGGCCGCGATACTTGACGAAGCGCGTGAAGGACGTCTCGTTCCCCTCGCAGACACCCACGAGCTCGCGCAGCCCCTGCGCGAACGCCTCCGGCTCGTCCCCCGCCCGCGCGGCGAAGCGGACGAACTCCGGATACGTGAGCAGGTGGACGCCACGCGCCGAATGGAAATACGAGATTTTGGACATCATGCGCTTGCGCGCCGCGCCCAAGGCCGCGCGCATCTCCGCCTCCGTCCACGCGAGCGGCTTGACGCGCCACTCCTGACCCTGCTTGCGGTAGTGGTCGAGCGTCATCTCGTTGCGCTCGCCCATGACGACGTCGGCGAGCGAGAAGCCGACGGTGTCGCGGAGCCAGTCGTCGTGGCGCACGAGGTCGGCCGTCGAGACATCGCGCTGGGACGTCTCGATTGTGTCGTTGACGACGTTGGCGCACAAGACCTGACGCGCCATGACCTCGCTCCGCCGCGCGCTTTCCAAGGTTGACAAGTGCCAGAAGCGGCCGTCCAAAAGCGGGAACGCCGCGACGGCGTGGTTGCCGCTCGTCATCGTCAGGACGCGGCCTCGCGCGCGCGGGCGCAACGCCCGTTTCTCGACGATGAGGATGCTGGGCTTCTCCGCGAGCCGCCGGCTCACGCCGCGCTCGAAGACGAACGTGTCGTCCTTGACGTCATACGCCTCGAACGTCCACGCCCGCCCCATGAACGACGTCGTCACGACGCCCGCGCGGGGACGACCCTGCGAACGGACGCGCGAGAGGAAGGAGCGGATGGCGGACATGTCTCAGCGGGCGGGAAAGAAGCCCCCTCATCGATAGACGTTGCGCGGCCGCGCCATGTGGACTTTCGGCTCCTCCAAGAGCAGGGCATACCACGTGTCGCCGAGGCCGGAATTCGAGAACTGCCCGACGCGGTTGTTCATGAGGGCCTCGTGGTTGCGCTTCAAGGTCGCGTCGTCGCTCTTCTTCAGGGCCTCCGTCAGCGTCTTGAAGGCCTCGTCCACCAACTGGCGGCGGACCTCGATCCAGCTCATCGTGGCGGCGAGGAGGATGTTGCCGTTGTATTTGACGCGCCGCGACGCCTTCTCGTAGACCTTGCGGATCTCCTTGACGTCGGCCCCGCGCGTGTAGAGACGCGCCATCTTCATGGCGGACATCGTGGGGTCGACGAAGAGGGCCTTTTTCATGAGCCGGTCGACGGCGGGGAAGTCCTTGATCATCCAGTGGAGTTGGAACTGCGCCGTCGCGACCTGACGCTCCATGAGCGGCACCCAGAGCCGGTAGGTGCGGAGCTTCTCCGTCTCGGCGAGGGCCTGCGTCACGAAGACGCGCGTGTCGGCGGCCATCTCGCGCTGCGCCGCCTGGATGGAGCCCGGCGGGCGGAACTGCCACTGGCGCGTCTTCGCCTGCAGGCGACGCTGCCCGTCCATGAGGATGGCCTGAACGCCGTCCATGACGCGCTTGACGCGCTTTTGAATGAGGAACGCGGCGAGGGCTTGGCAGACGCCGAAGGCGAGGATCGCGTCAACGACGCACCAACCCCAGGCGAAATCGGCGACAAACCACGCCAGCGAGCCGATGCCGAGCGAAACGACGAGCGAAATGAGGGATGTCAACATACGTAACGACTATTATATCAAAACATTCGCTCGTGTAAGGAAAAATAATCAGCCGCGATACGCGAGGTTTTTGAGGACGTGGTCGAGGACGAAGGCGGTCGAGGCCTCCGTCCACGCGCGTTCGTCCACGTCCGCCGGGCGGTGGCACGCGCGCCAGACGGGCGCGAAAAGCGTGGGCGCGGCGAGTTGCATCCAGACAGACTGCGCCCAGAGTTGCGCCTCGCGCGCGTCCGCCGTCGCCAAGCGCATGAGGCGAAAGAGCGTCTCGCGGGCGGGGCGGGCGAAACGCTCGTCGAGGTAGGACTGCATCACGGACGGCTCGATGGACTCGCGCCGGTAAAGCCCGGCCGCGAAGGCGACGAGACCCGCGCTCGCGTGAAGCGCGTCCGCGAACGCCTCGATCCACGTCGTCACCGCCGCCCGCCACGAGGCCGCGTCGTGGACGCCCGCCAAAAGACGCGCCATCTCCGCGCCGCGCGTCTCCGCGTAGACGCGCTCGCAACACGCGCGGTAGAGGCCCTCCTTGTTGCGGAAATGGTAGTTGACGAGCGCGCCGTTCACCTTCGCCACGCGGCAAATCTCGCGCACCGTCACGCCGCCGAGACCCTTCTCGGCGAAAAGCGGCGTCGCCGCGCGGATGATCTTCTCCCGTGTCCTGTCCATGCGAATGGCGTTTAAGGTATCATTTCAGGCGCGATCTGTCAAGGCGGGTCGGGCAGCGGGGCGAAAAACGGCGCGGCCTGATGACAAGCCGCGCCCGTTCCAGTCATTCCTCGTGAACAGACCTTATTTCTTGACGAGTTTGCGAACCGCCTTGTGCGAGCAGAACGTCCGCTCGTTGTAGAGTTTCGCGCGCCACGCCGTCCCCTTCTTGACGAGCTTGACGGCCTGAATCCACGGCGAGTTGAAGGGGAAGAGCTTCTCCACGCGGACGCCGTAGCTCTCGCGGGAGACCGTGAAGTTGCCCGCGACGTTCGTGCGGCCGTTGTCGATGGCGAACACCTTGCCCTCGAAATCCTGAACGCGGAACTTGTCGCCTTCCTTGATCTTGATGGAGACGCGCACGATGTCCCCGGCGCGGAACTCGGGGATCTTCTTCTCCGCGAGGCCGGCCGTCTGCTCGGCGTTGATCTTGTCAATCAGCTTGATACCCATGGCTTACGCCTCCTTCTTTTCGGCGGGCTTCTTCGCCGGCGTCGCGTGGTGCGGCTTCAGGGCCGGGTTCTTCGCCCGACGGATGAGCGAGGCCACCGTCGTCGAGGGCTTGGCGCCGTTCTTGAGCCACTTGTCGACCTTCTCCAAGTCGATCTGGAAGTTGTTCTCCTTGATCTGGGTGTCATACCAACCCAAAATCTCCAGGAACTTGCCGTCACGCGGGCTTCTCTCGTCCGCCGCGACGATGCGGTAGGTCGCGTGGTTCGTGCAACCCGTGCGACGCATTCTCAATTTGACCATTTCAGTTTTACTCCTTCACGATGAATGATTGGCGCGTAGTATATCATATTCCACGGCCGAAGACAAGCGGAAAATAGATAAGCGAAAATCGCCAAAAAGAAAACCCCCGGCCGTTTTCGACCGGGGATCCCGCTGTAACCACCAACAGGATTTTGGAATCTTTTTAGAACGTCGCCGTCAGCGAGACGCCGCCCACGAAGTTGTAGCTCTCGTCCCACTTGCCGGTCACCTCGTAGTCGCGGGCCGACTCGCGCATCTTGCGGTCGAAGATGTAGTCCGAGTAGGCGACGTAGGCCCCGAACGTGAGGACGTCGTTGATCGCCCACTCCAGGTCGACCTTGACGCACGTGTCCATGAGCCCGCCGTGGTCGAGCGGCTCGTCGTTCTCGGAGCCGTGCTTCGTCAGATACCCCTTCACGCGGCGCGTGTTGCCGAGGCCCTGGGCGACGGCGGGACGCAGCGAGAGCGACTCGCACAGCTCGAAGGTGTGGCCGAGCTCGAGGTTCACGTAGGTGCCGTCGTCGCGGTCGATGTCGCGCTCGTAGGCGAGCGTCGGCTCAACCCAGAGGTCGGGCAGCCCAATCGAGAAGTTGATGAACTGCGTGTCGTCCGCCCCCGTGTTGAAGGAGCGCGGGTGATACTCATACATGTAGCCGAGCTCGAACTCGACGGTCGTCGGCAGCCACTCGTAGTCCTCCGGGCTGAAGGCGTGGCCGATGGCGACGCCGGGGTCGAGCTCCACATACTTGCCCGCGCGGTTCACGTAGGCCATCTCGCCGTCGGCGTCCGTCTTGCGGCCGTAGGTCGTCATGTCGAAGATCGACTCGACGCTGAACGTGAGCCAGTCGAGGAGCGTGAGGCTCGCGGCGGGCGTCATGATCGGCTCGTTGTTGTCCACGAGGCCGTAGCTCAAGAACTTCGAGTCGATGGCGAACGAGAATTCCGCCGAGACGATGGGCTGCTCCCCGAAGGAGATTCCCTCGCCGGGCGTGTAGTTCCAACCCGTGGAGTCCGTTTCCGCCGCCTGAACGCCGCTGGCGAAAGCCGCTGCACAGGCGAGAGAGAGCATCATGTGCTTTGAGTTCATTGTTATCTGTGTTCCTTATTGTTGTTTGTTTTTTGAAGGTGCGTATTTTATCATTTATTTCCGGTGAGAGGGGCAACATTTTGAGCACGCCTTGCGATCCCCCCCGCACTCGCAGGGCGCTCCCTTGCGCCACACCCGCCGGACGGCGAGCGCGGCCAGGACAAGGACGAGCGCGAGGACGGCGACGGAGCCCGCGTTCATCGCGCGCCTCCCTTCGGCGCGGGGCGGACGACCGCCCAGAGCGCCGCGAGGTCGACGAGGATCGCGACCGCCGTGCCGAGGGTGAAGGCGCCGCCGCAGATCCACATGCCGAGCTGGTAGGCCGAGAGCGCGATCACGTAGCCGACGACGAGCTGGAAGGCGAGCGCGAACCAGCCCCACGCCTGCGAGCCCATCTCGCGGAACGTCGTCGCGATGGCGACCATGCACGGCGGCACGAAGAGGTTGAAGACGAGGAACGAGAACGCCGCGAGGCGCGGGAAGTCGCTCATCGAACCGAAGAGCGCCGCGATGTTCGAGGCCGTCGTCGCGCCGTCGAAGCCCGCCGAGACGAGGCCGAGCGTCGCCGTCGCCTGCTCCTTCGCGATCTCGGCGGAGACCGTCGCCGCCGCGCCCTGCCACGTGCCGAAGCCGAGCGGCGCGAAGATCCACGCGATCCAGCTGCCGAGGTCGTGGAGGATCGACTGCTCCAACTGCTCGTCCGAGAGGAGGTTCAGCGACCAGTCGAAGTGCATGATGAACCAGAGGAACACGCACGCCGGGAAGATGATGACGCCGGCCTTGAGCATGTAGCCCTTGACGCGCTGCCACGTGTGGATGAGGATGCCCTTGACCGTCGGCAGGTGGTAGGCCGGAAGCTCCATCACGAACGGGGCCGCCTCGCCCGCGAACGCCTTGGACTTCTTGAGCG
>CAVKTW010000057.1:0-3301 GCA_963659085.1 Candidatus Methanomethylophilaceae archaeon
TCCGCCTCCGTCACCTTGCGCACCTCCACGGAACCGTCCGCCTCGATCTGCACGGGGCGGACGAGACCGACCACGTTCTTCACGAAGGCGGGGCGGTAGTCGTCCCAGCCAAGTTCCTTCGCCGCGTCATGGTTCGTCCGCTCCAGCGTCTGCGCTTCGCGGGCGAGGCATTCGAGGAGGTCGGTCTTCTCGGTGTGGTCGGCGACCGCGAGTTTCACAGGCGCGGCGTCCTTCGCGCCGTCCGCGCCGGTCGCGTCCGTTCTGTCGGCGAGGTCGTGGTCGCCCTGAAAGCCGATCAACTCCGACGTCTGACCCTCAATGCACGCCGAGGTGTCGAACGCCTCCTCGATGAGCTGGAGGTTGAGTGTCGTGCCGAGCGTGTCGTAGAACATGTCGACCGAGAGTTTCACGTAAGTCTCAAGCGTCGAGTGGACGTAGGACTTGATCTTCTCGTAGAAGTTCACGCGACGCGCGTCGTCCAAGGGATGGCGGTTCATCGCCGTCGCCTCGACATACTCGAAGTGAAGGAAGATGCCGCCGACCTTGTCGTCGGAATACTTCGAGAAGATCGCCTGGCTCAACTCGTCCTTCTGTCGCAGCGGCACGAGGTCGTATCCCTTGCGGAGGAGGTAGGGGTAGGCGCGCGCCTCGTCGTGGCGGGGATCGAAGTTCGGGTCCTCGTCCGGGTCGTAGCCTTCCTCGTAGGCGTCGTTCGCCTCGATGAGCGAGTCGACGCCGCCGTCTTGGAGGAAATCTAGGATGTGGGTGAGGCGGGCGACGCGATCCTCCAAGATTTCCATAAGTTCGCCCGGCACCTTCGTCGCGGCGGCCATCCGCAGCATCTGGTCGACTTTCGCCCGGTAGGCGGCGACATCGAACGGCCCCTTGCCGACGGCGAGGGCGCGGGAGACAATCGCCGTGATGCGCCGTTCGGTGAGGGGCTTCCCGGACGAGACGACGCCGTCCTTGTCAAGCCCGAAGTCGGAACGCTTGAAATCCGCCCCCAGCAGTTTCTCCAGCTGATCCATGAAGGACGTGGAGAAGCGCGTCTTGCCGTCCGCGCCGACCGACGCGCCCTCGATGCCGAACGCCTCGCCGAGGCTGCGGAGGAGAGCCGTGCGCACCTTGTTGTTGGCGGCCTTCGTCTCCGACGAGCGAATCCAGCGGAAGATGTTCGCGGAGGAGAACTTCTTTTTGTTTGCGACGAGGGTTCCGTCGGCGTTGAGATTGACGATGGTGTTGTCGCGTCCGGTCTTGAAGGCGATCGGCGCCGCCAGCTTCGAAACGTCCATGCTCATGGTTATTTTCTCCTTAATCGTTCGTCCGTCTTGCCGCGCACCTCCGCGCCGCGCTATCCTGTATGCGGGTCGGGAGCGGAAAGGTTACAGGGCTCTCGCTCCGCTTTTCGACCGTTCGACTTCGACTTTTCCTGTCGACTTACAAAGCCCGGACGTGTTTCGCCAGTCCTTGCGCGGCAAAGATATTTCGCCGTCACGGAGCGCGGGCGATGAGTTCGTCGCCGTCGACGCGCTCGACGACGGCCGCGACGAGGCTCTTGCGCGTCAGGCGGTCGGTGGGCGCGACGCGGCACGCGAAGTATTCGCCCGTCCAGCCCCGCCCCTTCTTCGCGTCCTCGACGAGGACCTCCACCGTGTCGCCGATGAAAAGCCGCGCCGCCTCCTTCCGCGCCCGCCCCACGGAAAAGGCCAGGTCGCGCGCGCGTTGATGGCGGATGTCGCGGGGCAGGGCGAGCGGCAGGCGCGAGGCCACCGTCCCCGGCCGCTCGGAGTAGGGGAAGACGTGCGCGTGGACGAAGTTGAGGCGTTTGAGGAGGCCCTTCGTCGCGAGGAAGTCGAGGTCGGACTCGCCCGGAAAGCCCGTGATCGCGTCGCACCCGAACGCCACGCGGGGCACGGTCGCGCGCGCGTGGTGGACGAGGTCTTCGATGTCGCTCGCGCGGTAGGGACGGTTCATCGCGCGCAAAATGGTGTCCGAGCCCGACTGGATGGGGATGTGGAGAAAGCGGCAGACGTTCGCGCGCGCGGCGAGGACATCGACGACTTCCCGCGCACACGAACTTGGGGACAGCGAGCCCAAGCGAATGCGCGTGTCGGGCGCGAGCGCGGCGAGGGCGTCCACGAGCTGCGGCAATCGTTTCCCCTGCGCGGCGTAGAGACCGAGGTTGCATCCCGTGAGGACGATCTCGTGGTAGCCCGCCTCGATGAACCGCGAGGCTTTCGAGAGGACGCTCTCGAAGGGAACGCTTTTTGACGCCCCTCGGAAACGCGGCACGATGCAAAAGGCGCAGGCCCCGTTGCAACCGTCCTGGCACTTCAAGTAGGCGCGTGCCGTCCGCGTGGGAAGGGCGTCCGTCGCGGCGGAGGCGGCGGGATTTTGCGGAGCGCGCGTCGCCTCCGGGAGGCAGCCAAAGACCTTCAGAGGCGTCGTCGGAAAGGCTTGCCGCAAATGCGCGATGCGCTTCTCGCAGTCGCGCTGGGCGCGTCGCGTCACGCTGCAGCCGCGCACGACGATCATGTCGGCGCGGTCGGGCGTCTCCACGCGCGTCCACCCGTGGGCGAGGAAGTCGGCTTCCTGGTCGAGGGCCTCCGCGCGGTTCAGCCGACAGCCGAACGTCTCGAAAAAGACGTTCATGCGTGTCCGGCGGCGGGCAGGATGAGGACGAGCACGAGGTTGGTCAAGTTGAAGAGCGCGTGGTTCAGCATCGCGCACCAGATGCGCCCCGTCTTCCGGTAAAGCCAGCATTGCGCCGCGCCGAAGAAGAAGAGCGCGAGAAACGCCGCGTCCGGCCACGGCTGCTGGATGTAGTGCGCGGCGGAGAAGATCACCGAGGATACGCAAACAATCAAGCCGTCGAACAGCCGACCCGTCGACGGATGGCCTCCCGTCTCTTCCGTCCCTCCCGTCGCGTTTCTCAACTTGGCAACAAGCCGCTGAGGAACTCTGAACAGCAACCCGCGAAAGAACGCTTCTTCCAGCGCGGGGGCGGCGAGAACCACATACGCGACGATGCCCAGCGCGCGCAGGAACGCGCCTCCCGAAGAGAACGCCTTGAAGAGGATGTCCCGCACCAGAAGGATCGCCGACTGCTCGGGGATCTCGACACCGAACGAGGAGGCCGCGCCTTTCGTGAGAAAGCAAAGGCCGATGGTCACGAGCGTGACGATCGGCCAGACTTTGAGCGTGAAGAGGAGGTTCTTCATGTCACGACGACGCGCCGGCCTCCGCCCCCGTGCCGCGGATCTTCAGGTGAAGCTCGCGCAGCTGCTGCTCGGTCACGTAG
>CAVKTW010000058.1:0-2309 GCA_963659085.1 Candidatus Methanomethylophilaceae archaeon
GGTTGCCCGCGCCGCGCAGCTCGAGGTCGCGCACGGCGAGGTTGAAGCCGCTGCCCAGCCCCGCGTGGCGTTTGAGGGCGGAGAGCCTCGCGCGCGCGTCGCCGTCGATGTCGCCGGAGGGCGGGATCAGGAAGATGGCGACGCCCGCCTGCGACGAACGCCCGACGCGCCCGCGCAATTGGTAGAGCTCGGCCATGCCGAAGTCGTCGGCGTGGTCGACGAGGATCGTGTTCGCGCGCGGGATGTCGATGCCGCTTTCGATGATCGTCGTCGAGAGGAGGAGGTCGTAGCGTCCGCGCGCGAAATCCTGCACCTTCCGGGCGAGGAGGCGCGAATCCATCTGCCCGTGCGCGACGACGACGCGCGGCTTTTGGGGCGAGGTTGCGAACAGGGCTTTGAGCCGCCTCTCGACGAGGGGCATGGACGAGATGCGGTTGTGGAGGAAGAAGACTTGTCCGCCGCGCCGCAGTTCCCGCTCGATGGCGTCGCGGACGACCTCGTCGGAATCGCGGGCGATGCGTGTCTCGACCGCGACGCGCGCGTGCGGCGGCGTGCGGAGGATCGAGAGGTCGCGCGCGCCCGTCATCGACAGGTAGAGTGTGCGCGGGATGGGCGTCGCCGACATCGTGAGGACGTCGACCGTCGAACGCAGGCGTTTGAGGAACTCCTTGTGTCGCACCCCGAAGCGTTGCTCCTCGTCGATGATGAGAAGCCCCAGGTCGTGGAAGGCGATGCGCGGCGAGAGGAGCGCGTGCGTGCCGATGACGATGTCGCAGGCGCCCGACTGGAGGCGCTTGAACGTCCCTTCCCGCGCCTCGCGTGACTGGAAGCGCGAGACGGCCTCGATGCGGAGGGGCGTCCCGTCGAACCGCGCCACGAACGTCTCCAGGTGCTGCTCGGCGAGAACCGTGGTCGGCGCGAGGACGGCGACTTGCCGGCCGTGCATCGCCACGACGAACGCCGCGCGCATGGCGACCTCCGTCTTGCCGTAGCCGGCGTCGCCGCAGATGAGCCGATCCATGGGGCGGGGACGCTTGAGGTCGCGCAAGACGTCCTCGATGGCCGCGCTCTGGTCGGGCGTCTCCTCGTAGGGGAAGGCGGCGGCGAACGCTTCGGCGCCTTCGCAGTCGGGATCGTAGGAGAACCCCGGGACGCTCTCGCGCTTGGCCTGCGTCTCCAAGAGCGACGCGGCGAGTGTTTGGATGGCCTTTTGGGCGTTCTTCCGGTCGGTCTGCCATTTCTTGCCGTCGAGGCGGTGGAGGGGCGGCTCCTGCCCGCGCACGCCCACGTAGCGCGAAAGGAGATGCGCCTGCTCGGCCGGGATGTGGAGCTTGCCGCCGTCGGCATACTCGATGGTGAAGACCTCGCGCCGCTCGCCTCCCGTGAGGATCTCGCAGCTGCCCATGAAGCGGCCGACGCCGTGTTCGAGGTGGACGACATATTCGCCGATCTCCAAGTCGTCGAAGTCGTTGAGGCGGGGGCTCGGCGCGACCGCGCGCGTCGCGTGCGTCCGCCGCCGCGTCCACGTGCGGTCGGCTTTCGTGACGACGACCAACTCGCCGCAGGCGAAGCCAAGGGAAAGGCTCTCCTCTCGGAAGACGGCGCATCCGCGCTGTTGCGCCGCCGCGAGGTAGGAGGACAAACTCTTCTGCGCCGCCTCGAAGAGTTCGGGGTGGTGCGCGTCAAGCCCCTTCAGCTCGCCAAGGCCGGGGAGGGGCGTTGTCAGAAAGGCGCACGTGGGCGTCTGGGGCGGCGGGGGATCGCCCGTGTAAATCGTGGTGAAGGGCGTCTCGCCCAAGGAATACCCGTTGTGTTCGAGCGCGAGGACGAGGGCGTTTTCGGGGAGGAGGTCGAAGAGCGTCGTCGTCTCGGTCGAGGTTTCGTCCTCTTGGGCGGGGAGGAGGCAGGCGCGTTCAAGCGTTTTCCCGGATCGCTGGCTTGTGGCGTCCATCGCCTGAAGACGCTCGATCTCCTCCCCGAAGAACTCGGCTCTCACGGGGTTGTCGTCGCCGGGACTCCAGACGTCGACGATGCCGCCGCGAATGGCGTAGTCGCCCTCTTGCTCGACTTGGGGCTTGCGTTCGTAGCCCATGTCGTGAAGGGCGCGTGTCAAATCGGAGAAGGTCGTGTCGGGCAAGAGGACGGGCGCGTGGGAGGGCTTGATGGGCGCGGCGAGGGCCGGGAAGGGCGCGACGAGGACGAACGGGCTTGAAGGATCTTTCAGTCTCGCGCACGTCTTTAAGCGAACGCCGAGCGCGGATGTGTCGTTGTCGAGGACGAGCGGGAACTCCAGAACCTCAAGGCGCGTG